>NZ_QPEL01000011.1:0-67813 GCF_008368965.1 Bacillus sp. AY2-1
TTATACTAGGTATACTATTTATTTTATATTTATTAAAGCGTTACTCCTTTGATCAGAAAATGAATTGGAAAAGAAGAATTCTATTTGGATTCGCATTTGCTACTCCATTTTGTTCCGCTGTATTCTTAAATATTTATTTCCAAAAGCAACCTTATCTCATTTACCATCTAAACTTTTGGCAAAGTGCCTTAATTGCTATCTTATTTTTTATTTTATATAAATTACTATACAAAAAATCAAATTTTTAACAGCCCTTCAAAAGGCTGTTTTTCTTCTGTCTAATTTTACAAATTGAAAAATTTCATAAAGAAAATAAGAAAAATGCAAAATAATTAAAGTTAATTGTTGACGTGATGCTTTTATTATCGGTATCATAAATCTTCGTGAGCAATTATTTTTCGTTATACGATTTTTTTATTATTACTGAATTTTTGAGAGGAGAAATTAGATGTCAGTTAAGAAGAAAACGCAAGTACGCACCGGCAAAATGGTACGTGAACTAATGTTAGCAGACGAAGATGTAAATGCTTCGCTAATTATGGTATATAGTGAAAACGGTGTAAACGCAGAAATTAAAATCGAGGGCTTAACGCCGAAATGTAACGAAGAATTATTTTTGAGCGGAAACGTGGATTGGAACAAGAGTGTTATTTATAAAATTGTTGATTTCACTGGAAACGCTGAAGTTGGTAAAGTTACATTAACAGCGATGAACAAAAACAATGTTTCTCTAGAAATTGAACGCGTTATGTGGAGTAAAGAAAATAAAGACGCTGCCGAGCAAGAAGAAACACAGGTAGAAGCAGCGCCGAAAAAAGAAGTAGTTGTAGAAGCTCCAAAAGCAATTCCACCCGCTCCTAAGCCTGTTACGCGTGTGGAAACACCTGCTATGGCACCTAAGCCTACTCCGGTACCGACACCGAAGCCAGTAAGTGTAGAAGCGGCTGTAGAACTAACTACTCCAGCACCTGTGAAAAAAGTAGTCCCTACTCCAGTTACAAAGCAAGAAACAGCACCGGTTGCTCCTGCAAAACCGAAGCAGCCTGCTTTGACTGAAACAAATTCAAAACTACAAGAAAATTATGTTAAACTCGTGAAAAAGACAATTGAAGTTTGTCAAGATTATGAGCTTGGCATCGACATAGATGATTCTATTGAAAGCTTAAAAGAAGAACTACAAAGCCAAGGTATTAGCGTTACATTTGACAAAGAAATTATGGACGTTGTAAGTCGCCTTCGTTCTTTACAAGATAAAGGAATCAAAGTAGAAAAAGTACTTAATTTACTATAAAAAAATAAGAGGTGGCAATTGCCATCTCTTATTTTTTATAATTCCACTCATTACTTTCATACTTCTCTTTCGCTAACGTTTGAACTTCATGTAACTGTTCTTCTGTTAATTCATATGGAACAAGTTCTACATCCAATCCTTTTTCAAACCCAATTTCAAACGCTTTAATTAACTGTTCTATCGTAAATGTACGGTCTGTTAATTCATTAATTGCTACCGCTTTAGAAGAAAACATACTTTTCATACGTTCCTTCACACGTTCATTTGGGAATAAAAATAGATCATATAGTTCATCTAAATCAATTTCTAATGGAATCGATCCATGCTGTAAAATAACACCTTTTTGACGTGTTTGAGCACTACCAGCAATTTTTCTTCCTTCCACTACAATTTCATACCAAGATGGTGCATCAAAACATACGCCTGAACGTGGATTTTTTAAATTTTCACGATCTGCTTCTGTTTTTGGAACTGCATAATATGCTTCTAGCCCTAATGCCTTAAAACCATCTAATAAGCCTTGCGAAATAACACGATACGCTTCTGTAACTGTTTTCGGCATATTCGGATGATCTTCAGACACAATAACACTATACGTTAACTCTTTGTCATGTAGTACACCCCTGCCGCCTGTTTGACGACGAACGAATCCATATTTCTTTTCGTTAACTACATCCATATTAATATCTTTTTCAACACGTTGAAAATATCCAACTGTTAATGTTGGTACTTCCCATTCATAAAAACGAATTGTTGGTGGCATTTTCTTTTCACTTTGCCAATTTAATAAACATTCATCTAACGCCATATTAAATGCCGGTGAACATTGACCAGAGTTAATATAACACCATTTTTCTTTTCCCATCCTGCACCTCATATAACCAAGTATTTTTCACATTCTCTAGTCTACCAAATTCGACAAAATTTGTGAAAGAATACGAAATTTCTTCTTATATGCAAATGAATCTGTTGCATAAATACATATGGGCATTATAATATTGAAAGTAGGATAAGAAAAAAGGGAGCGATAGAATCGTGTCAACAACTTGGATTATTTTATTAGCCGTAATCGTAGCATTCATCGGCTACACTGTATGGATGTACTTCTATCAGAAAAAATTAATTAAAACTCTTACAGAAGAAGAATTTCGCGCTGGCTACCGTAAAGCACAGCTTATCGATATTCGTGAAACAGATGAATATAACGCAGGGCACATTTTAGGTGCACGTAACATTCCGTTATCACAAATTCGCCTTCGCCATAAAGAACTTCGTCAAGATCAACCTGTTTACTTATATTGCCAAAGCGGATTCCGTACAGGTCGTGCAGCGCAATACTTAAAAAAACAAGGCTACAAAGATTTCTACCAATTACAAGGTGGATTTAAATCTTGGACAGGCAAAATTAAAAAGAAATAATAACATACAAAAAACTAGCTGAATAAATCAGCTAGTTTTTTCATTTCATCTTATTCGCAATGTATAATAAATTTTGCTTAATCGTGTCTTTATCGCTCTCTTCTACATTCCGATACAATAGCTGATATTCAATTCCTTTCTCTTTCCATAGAAGCGTAGCAAATTCGTCACCACGTTCATAATCATCTTTATTTTTAAAATAAGCAGACGTTCCATTATTTAGTTTCATTTGTTCTTGAAATCGCTTCTCTTCCACGAAATCCGGAAAACTATAAGGAAAGTTCGCGACATTTAACTCAATATACTCATTTCTACCTTGCTCCTGCTGTTTATATTTAATCGTTAAGACAGCCTTCTTTTTCCCAAGCGTTCTTACTTCACCCTTTACATCACTTATAATGTCGTACGGTAAAAACGTTGGAACTTTAAACTTCACCGGAAAATATTTTGGAATTTCCTTTAGCGGAATAGGATCCGTAACACGATCCATAGCTCCTCCTGTTGTTCCCACAAAGTGTTTTTCTTCTTGCATCGTTTGCTGAAACGAACACGAACTAAGTACAAAACTAGAAAACACGAAACAAATGATTCTTTTTTTCAATTTGTTTCCGCCCTTTCATACCGCTCTCTTAACGAACGAAGCGTTGATCCCGCACTAACGGCCCGATTAGTGCCGGCTAATAATCAGTGGGGGATGGCGCCCACTGATTAAAGTTTCACTTTATATGCTCTTCATATTCGCTTTGTCACCAAACTACACCTTTGAAAACTTTCCACGTTATTCTCACACATTTTGACAACACTTTTTGCAAACAAAAAAGACCCCTATCATTCTTACGCCCAAGTGAAAAGGTTACGCGAATAAAAAGAAGTCTTATTAATACCATAGTTTGTGAAAAGCTTTTCAGGTCAAGATTTTTTCTTTCTTATTATTTTCCCTTTATAATAAGAGAAAGAGGTGATACATATGGCCAATATAAAACAAATTGCTAAAACTGCTGGTGTATCGATATCAACTGTTTCTCGTGTCCTGAATAATCACCCTTACGTAAAAGAAGAAAAGCGTAAGCGTGTTCTAGATGCTGTTGAAGAATTAAACTACGCAAAAAATATAAATGCTGTCCATTTAATAAGAGGGAAAACATATACAATTGGCGTTATGCTCCCTTTCATTAACCTCCCCTACTTCAGTACCATTATTGAAGGAATTGGTAACGAAGCATTATTAGCTGGGTATCACATTAATTTATGCCAAACAAATTACGATAGCCTTGAAGAAATTCGTGTTCTTGAAATGATGAAAATGAAACAATTTGATGGGATGATTATTTGCTCCCGGACGAGCTCTTGGGAACAAATCGAACCTTTCGCAAAATTTGCCCCTATTATTTCATGTGAAAAAATGAACCATCCCCTCATTTCATCCATCTACGTAGATCATTATGAAGGCTTTCGTCTCGGTACTACCTATTTACTAAGTAAAGGCCATGAAAAGATCGGAATTTGTTTAGCGAGAAAAACAAGTGTAAATTCCATGGAGCGTGAAAAGGCGTTCGCCGATACACTTTGTAACGAAGGGAAGACGTTGCATCCTGAATGGATTTTCCACCAATGCTATACAATGCAGGACGGAGCACAAATACTCCATCGTATTTTAAATATGAAAAATCGTCCAACTGCTATTTTCACAGCGAACGATCAAGTTGCAGCTGGTTTATTAACAGAGGCTCGAAAACATGGCATCCGAGTACCTGAAGACCTTGCTATCCTTGGATTTGATAATCATGAAATTTCAAAGGCATTAGAAATTTCCACAATTGAACATCCCGGTCTCGCAATGGGCTCACATGCTTTTTCTTTATTCCATAAGCAGATTCAAAGCGAGCAAATTGTCGGCAGTGCAAAAGAGCTTTCATTCCATTTAATTAAGCGAGAGACTGTCTAAAAAGAGCGTTACCTATAACGCTCTTTTTCAGCTCTTCACCTATTGACATTATATTTTTCATCTCATATAATTAACCTAACGAACGGTAGGTAGGGGATGAAAATGACAGCAAACCGCATTAAAGCTGTAGCACTTTCTCATTTCGCACGCTACGGCTATGAAGGAACTTCATTGGCAAATATTGCTCAAGAAGTTGGGATTAAAAAACCATCGATTTACGCACACTTTAAAGGAAAAGAAGAGCTATATTTCATATGCTTAGAATCTGCTCTTCAAAAAGATTTGCAGAGCTTCACAGGCGATATCGAAAGCTTTTCCAATTCGTCCACTGAAGAATTGCTTTTAAAATTATTAAAAGGCTATGCAAAACGATTTGGTGAAAGTGAAGAATCAATGTTTTGGTTACGAACTTCTTATTTTCCGCCTGATGCATTTCGCGAACAAATTATTGATAAAGCAAATGTACACATTGAAAACGTCGGAAAACTTTTATTCCCTGTATTTAAAAGAGCAAGCGAACAAGATGAGCTGCATAACATTGAAGTAAAAGACGCCTTAGAGGCTTTTCTATGCTTACTCGATGGTCTTATGGTTGAACTATTATACGCAGGTTTAAATCGTTTTGAGACACGTTTAGACGCTTCTTGGAAAGTATTTTGGCGCGGACTTTCAAACTGACGGATTGCTCCTTTGCAATGCGTCGTTTTTAAGCACTTTACCTAACGACTGGTAGGAAGGAGAAATGACATATGGCATGGATTTATGTAATCATCGCTGGTATTATTGAAATCTTTTGGGTGATTGGACTAAAAAAAGCGGAGGCACCACTTGAGTGGGCTGGTGTTGCTCTATTAATTACAATTAGTTTCGTCTTATTATTTAGAGCTTATAAAGATTTACCTGTCGGCACTGTATATGCAGTCTTCACAGGAATCGGAGCTGGCGGAATCGTTCTTACAGAGATTTTCATCTTCGGAGAACCTTTCTCTATTGTAAAAGTTTTATTAATCGGTTTAATCTTCTTCGGAGTAATTGGTCTAAAACGAGTAACAGAAGAAAAAGAAACGAAGGAGGCTGCATAAAATGGCTTGGGTATTTTTAATTCTAGCTGGTATTTGTGAAATTATTGGTGTACTCTTTATGAAAGTAGCCACTGAAAAGAAAGGCTGGGCACCAAAAGTTATTTTAATCGCTAACTTCGGCGTAAGCTTCTTCTTCTTATCTCTTGCGATGAACACGTTACCGATGGGAACTGCTTACGCGATTTGGACTGGAATCGGAACTGCTGGAAGTGCACTTCTAGGCATTCTCATTTTCCGAGAATCAGCGGATTGGCGTCGTCTTGCTTTCTTAAGCTGCATTTTATGCGGCGCTGTTGGCTTAAAACTATTAAGCTAACGTGAGGTGAATGTCATGTGGAAAGAAAAAGGGAATCAACTGTTAGCATGGATTACACTCGGGATTGTCATTCTATTACAAATAAGTTTTCATATAATAGAATCATTGTTTCATAAAGTATTATCCATTCTCACATTCTTTCCTAACATGACACTTGAAATTATATCGATTGTTTGGTCCATTATCGCCTCCATTGCAATCGTCATTATATGAAGTATCGCCAAGCTATGGAATAAGTTATTTAAAAAGGACAGTACTTCTAAAAAAGAGTAACTGTCCTTTTTTGTATTCATTCAGATTTTCTATAAAAGTTAGATGCAATAAGACAAAACAGACCAACTATGACAATACTTATACCAATCCCTTTATGCAAATTAGGAAACGGTGATGGTATGTCTGAATAAAAATTTGCTAATATGAGACCGATTGAAACGAAAAGTACCCCTATTCTATATAACCATTTTCTTTTGTTCATCATTCTCCCCTCCTAAAATTTTTCATACACTCCTTTCTTTTGGACAGACTACCTAAAAAAGGAGTGAATAATATGCCAAATTCCATACATAAACAAATCCTATTTTTATTTTTCCTATTTCTTATTCTCATCATCGTTTTCAGCTTTATATTACATACTCCAAAAGATGTGCCAAATAGCGTTTCTTTTTATAAACTACTGCTCTCGTATTGTCGTTATTGAAGAACGTGCCTTTTGAAATTTCCCCAAGAAAAAAAGACCAACATTTCCCTGTTGGTCTTTCGTATATGTATCACTTTTCAAAGCGATCTAACATCTCGTCTCTCATTCCGAAACTTACTACTGCAATTCCTATATACATAAACAGAAGAAATGCCGGATGAACTGTGTTGTACCAGCTGCTGTCAACGATTAAGTAAATCGTTAATGCCACAACAAGAACAAACGCTAAGATAAACATATAAAAGTGTCTTGTACTACCCATGATAAACTCCTCTCTTCTCACTTCACCATTCAACAGTTTATTTTATCGAATAATTCGATATGACTCAAGGTTAACTTTCTGTTATGTAATCAAGTTCCACCTTTACAATGTCCTCACATGCTATTGAAATGATTGTTCCTTGTTTATCAATTGCCGTCACTTCTCTATTATCCATTACACGATTTGCTACTCTTTCTAACACTTTCCCTTGGTCTCGATAGCAAAATTCTTTTACATCTTTAATTGTTTCTCCATTTTCTAAATGGTATACCATTCTATAACATCGATATCCCACACTTTCACCCCCGTCTTGCTCGTTTTTTCACATATACATAAAAATGAGTAATTTTTGCCTCATCACATCTTCTTAATTTCAATAAAATTCTAACAAAAATAAATACTTTTATCAAACTGACTTTTTCAACAAAACTACCTATAAAACTACACCTTTACACCATTAGGAAACAAAAAATATAATTTTTTAACATTTTCTTCACTATTTCTGCACAAATTCTCCATACAAAAAAAGAACCCGCCGCAGCGAGTTCTTTTTTTGTTATTCTAATCAAACTTGTACAGGAGCTGGCTTTGCATAACGTAAAACTGGTTTACGTGCAGCCATCGTTTCGTCTAAACGTTTAATGACTGTCGTATGCGGTGCTTCTTGTACAACTTCTGGATTTTCTTCTACTTCTTTAGCGATTTGAATCATCTTATCAATGAAACCATCTAATGTTTCTTTTGATTCTGTTTCTGTCGGCTCAATCATAATACATTCTTCCACATTTAATGGGAAGTAAATTGTTGGTGGATGGTAACCGAAATCAAGCAGACGTTTTGCAATATCTAATGTACGTACGCCAAGTTTCTTTTGACGACGACCTGATAATACAAATTCATGCTTACAATGTCTATCGAATGGAAGATCGTAGAATGGTGCTAATCTTCTCATCATATAGTTCGCATTTAATACAGCATACTCAGTTACTGCACGCAAGCCATCTGGACCCATAGAGCGAATATACGTGTATGCACGAACGTTAATTCCGAAGTTACCATAGAATGGCTTCACACGACCAATTGCTTCTGGACGGTCGTAGTTGAAGTGATAACCATTTTCCGTTTTTTCTAAAATCGGTTTTGGTAAGTACGGAATTAAATCAGCTTTCACACCTACTGGACCAGAACCTGGGCCACCACCGCCGTGAGGACCTGTAAATGTTTTATGAAGGTTTAAATGCACAACGTCAAATCCCATATCTCCTGGGCGCGCTTGGCTTAATACCGCATTTAAGTTTGCACCATCATAGTATAATTTACCGCCTGCATTATGGACAATTTCTGCCATTTCTAAAATATTTTCTTCAAATAGACCTAATGTATTAGGATTTGTTAACATAAGTGCTGCTGTTTCTTCATTGACAACACGTTTTAAGTCTTCTAAATCAACAAGGCCATTTTCATTTGATTTTACTGTAATTGTTTCAAAACCAGCTACAGTTGCAGATGCTGGATTCGTTCCGTGAGCAGAGTCAGGCACAATTACTTTCGTACGGTTAAAGTCACCATTTGCTTCATGGTATGCACGAATTAACATTAAACCTGTCCATTCTCCGTGTGCACCAGCTGCTGGTTGTAAAGTAACAGTATCCATACCTGTAATTTCGATTAAATGCTCTTGTAAGTCGTACATTAATTCCATTGCACCTTGTACTGTCTTTTCATCTTGCAGTGGATGAATATTTGCAAATCCTGCGAAACGAGCTACACTCTCATTAATTTTCGGATTATATTTCATCGTACAAGATCCAAGTGGATAGAATCCAGAATCAACACCGTGGTTACGGTTTGAAAGTGCTGTATAGTGGCGCATAATATCAAGTTCAGATACTTCTGGTAGCTCTGCATCTTCTACTCGAATATAATCGCTCTCAAACACATCTTCTAGTTTCACTTCTTCTACATCTAATTTGGGTAAGCTATATCCTACGCGTCCTTCTTTAGTCACTTCAAAGATAAGTGCTTGGTCTTGGTTCTTCATTGGATAGCCCCCATTTCGTTTACAAGTGTGTCAATTTCCTCTTTCGTACGAAGCTCAGTTACCGCTACAAGCATATGGTTTTCATGCTCTTTATAATCACGGCCTAGATCGTAACCGCCGATAATATTCTTTTGTAATAATGCATCGTTTACTTCTTTCACTGGACGTTTGCAATCTACAACAAACTCATTGAAGAATGGTCCAGCAAATGTTACAGTAAAGCCTTTCGCTTCAAATTGACGTTTTGCATATTGTGCTTTAGAAATGTTTTGACGTGCCATTTCTTTCACACCTTGTTTGCCAAGTGCCGTCATTGCAACAGAAGCTGCTAATGCATTTAACGCTTGGTTTGAACAAATGTTAGATGTCGCTTTATCACGGCGAATATGCTGTTCACGTGCTTGTAACGTTAATACAAATCCACGTTTACCATCTGAATCTACAGTTTGTCCAACAAGACGTCCTGGAATTTTACGCATAAATGCTTTCGTTGTTGCAAAGTAACCACAATGCGGTCCACCAAACTGCGTTGGGATACCAAATGGTTGTGCATCACCGATTACAATATCAGCACCAAATTTCCCTGGTGGTGTTAATGCGCCTAATGATAATGGATTTGAAGAAACGATAAATAATGATTTTTGTTGATGAACGATTTTTTCAATATCAGCTAATTTTTCAACTTGTCCAAAGAAGTTTGGATATTGAACGATTACACAAGCAACTGTATCATCTACTTCACTTTGTAATACGTCTAAATCTGTTACACCATCTTTATGATTAATTTCAACAACTTCAAGATTTTGACCTTTTGCATACGTTTCAAGTACTGCTCTTGATTCTGGATGAACCGCGCTAGATACAAGAATTTTCTTTTTGCGAGTATGGCCAGCTGCTAACATTGCCGCTTCAGCTAAAGCTGTACCCCCGTCATACATAGAAGAGTTTGCTACATCCATTCCTGTTAATTCACAAATCATTGTTTGGAATTCAAAGATTGCTTGTAATTCCCCTTGTGAAATTTCCGGTTGGTATGGTGTGTAAGCTGTATAAAATTCTGAGCGAGAAATAACATGATCTACAATTACTGGAGCATAATGATCGTATACGCCTGCTCCTAAGAAAGAAGCGTATTCTTTTAAGTTAGCATTTTTACTAGCCATTTGAGATAGCTCTTTTAAAAGCTCTGGCTCTGATTTTGCTTCTTTAATTTTTAAATCCCCTTTAAAACGAACACTCTCTGGAATATCAGAGAATAATTCATCGATCGTTTGAACGCCGATCGTTTGTAACATTTCTTTTTTGTCTTCTTCTGTCATTGGAAGATAACGATGCAACATGAAATCTACCCCTCTCCCCGTTACTTTGAACGTTTGTAAAATGGTGTTGGAACAACTACTGCTTTGACGCGTTTATTACGAATTTCAATTTCTACTTCTGTATCAACTGCTGCGTATTTTACATCAATTAGTGCTAAACCAATGCTTTTCTTTAACGTTGGAGATTGTGTACCACTCGTTACTTCCCCAATTTTTTCTTCACCAATAAATACAGGGTAATGCGTACGAGGAATTCCACGTTCGATTACTTCGATGCCGACTAATTTACGAGGCGCACCGTTTTCTTTTTGCTCTTTTAACGTTGCTTTTCCAAAGAAGTCTGCTTCTTTATTTGTTTTTACCGCAAAGCCAATTCCAGCCTCAATCGGTGTAATATCTTTTGATAATTCTTGTCCATAAAGTGGTAATGTTGCTTCGAATCGAAGTGTATCACGAGCACCTAAACCACATGCTTTTAAGCCCTCTTCTGCTCCAACTTCAAGAAGTTTCTCCCAAAGTTTTGCAGCATCTTCACTCTTACAGTAAATTTCGAATCCATCTTCACCTGTGTAACCTGTACGAGATACAAGTGCTGGAATTCCATCTACAAGAATATTGTTTTTAAATTTAAAGAACTTAATTTCTTTCAAATCTTCTGACACAACTTTTTGTAAAATGCCTTCTGCTTTTGGTCCTTGAATTGCAAGCTGTGCAACTTCACTAGAAACATTGACTACTGTCGCATCGCCAATTACATGACTTGCTAACCATTCGTAATCTTTCTCTATATTTGATGCATTGATTACTAATAAATAGTCTTCTTCACCACGTTTGTAGATTAATAAATCATCTACTGTACCACCATTTTCGTAGCACATAGCTGTATATTGTGCGCCCCCTACCTTTAAGGTAGATACGTCATTTGTAACAACACGTTGTAAAAATGCTAAACTATCTACACCTTTTACTTCAACTTCTCCCATATGAGACACGTCGAACAAACCTGCAGCTGTACGTACAGCTTCGTGTTCTTCTTTAATGCTTGAAAATTGAACTGGTAATTCCCAACCACCGAAGTCGATTGTTTTCCCACCATACTTCGCGTATACATCAAATAACGGTGTACGTTGTAATGTAATCATGCTCTCTCCCCCTTATGCTTTGACAAATCAATAAAAGTTGCTTCCTTTTTCTAAACATTTTCATTCTGAAAAGATAGGATATACGGAATCTCATTATATTTTTTTATGAAAGCGTAAATAAAAAATCACTTTCTTGGATAAAATACGAAAGATTCCACACATTTCACACCATTATCCTAACATCATTCGCTATATTTCATCAATATTCTAGCATAAAAAATAATTTAGAATTTTTTATGTTAAAACACAATAAATACAGCTTTTGAGATTTAATACTTTATTATTGTCTATCATATAGCCTTTAATAACGATAATTATGCCTTCTTTTGAGGCAAATCATCATACATTAAAAAATAATTACTTTAGTTTATAAAAGGTGGGAGAGTCGTAATGAATGTCGATATTTCCGTAGATCGGACGTGGCAAAACAATTTTTTAAATAGAATTGATGAAGATGGTCCTTGGACAAACTGGGATTTATATCACTTAGCTTATGAAACAGAAAAATCGTTACTTGTTCCTACTTTTGATGGACTACAAGCACCGAAACATTTATCCCATTTCACGCCGCTTCCGCATCAATTAGAAGTCGCTCAAAATGTGATTGAACAAATGAATGGTAAAGCGATTCTAGCAGATGAAGTAGGTCTTGGAAAAACAATCGAAGCTGGACTTATTTTGAAAGAATACATGGTCCGCGGGCTTGTGAAAAAGGTACTTATACTTGTCCCAGCCTCTCTCGTATCACAATGGGCATACGAGCTGAATACAAAGTTTTTCATTCCCGCTGTAGCACAAAAGAAAAGCTACTCGTGGGAACAAGCTGACGTAATCGTATCATCAATTGATACTGCGAAACGTTCACCACATCGCGATATCGTGTTGAACTTAGAATATGACCTTATTATTATCGATGAAGCACATAAACTGAAAAATAATAAAACAAAAAACTATGAATTTGCACAACGATTAAAAAAGAAGTTTTGTTTATTACTAACCGCTACTCCTGTTCAAAATAAGATTGATGAAATTTTTAACCTTGTTTCTTTATTAAAGCCAGGACATTTAGGCAATCAATCCAACTTTGAAGAATATTACGCTTCCAAAAATCGCTCAGCCGAATCAGATGAAGACTTAAAAGCTCTCATTAACAAAGTAATGGTGCGAAATAGACGACATAATACCGGTATCGATTGGCCGAAGAGACATGTACGTACAATTTTTGTTGAGTTTAATGAACAAGAACAAGCTCTATATAATGATATCGAAAATTGGCGAGGACAAGACGCCTTCACATCTGCTTTCTCATCGTTAACTTTAAAACGGGAAGCGTGTAGTAGTCGTGAGGCTGTTTACTATTCATTGAAAAAGCATGTAGAAAAAAGACAGAAAGAAAATGAACATTATATAAAAGATCCACATATCGATGTGCTAATGGACAAAATTAATCATATTCCTTTCAACTCGAAAGCAACTAAAGCTCTAGAGCTTATAAAAGAAATTGACGATAAAGTCGTCATTTTCACGGAATACCGAGCATCACAGATGTACTTACAATGGTTTTTACAACAACACGGTATTTCTTCTGTCCCATTCCGCGGCGGATTTAAACGCGGGAAGAAAGATTGGATGAAGGAACTTTTCCAAAATCGTGCCCAAGTGTTAATTGCAACGGAAGCTGGCGGAGAAGGCATTAACTTACAGTTTTGTAGCCATATGATCAATTATGATTTGCCATGGAATCCAATGCGTCTTGAGCAAAGAATCGGACGTATTCACCGTCTCGGTCAAAAGAATGATGTTCATATTTATAACTTAGCTACAAAGCATACTGTTGAAGAACATATTTTGAAACTGTTATATGAAAAAATCAACTTATTCGAGCGTGTTATCGGTGAACTCGATGAAATTTTAACGAGAATTAATATGAAAAACATCGACGCGCACATTCAAGAAATTTTCGCGCAATCAAAAAGCGAAGGTGAAATTAGAATTAAGATGGAAAACTTAACATCTATTATCGACTTTGCGAAACGAAATGAAGCTGAGGTGCAAGGCTATGCAGCAACATGAAATTCATAATTACTTATACAATTTCTTTGAGGCGAATAACTGTGAAATTTTAGAACGTTCTCCTCATTTATTAGATGTACAGTTAACAATTGAGATGGATAAATTATTAATGAATCGCCCTTTTTATTGGCACTATCTTGAGAAAACAGGAGGCGTACCGAATCCGATGCGCCTTACTCTTATTACAAATCCAGAAAATGAAGAAAATGATGGTGAGCTTATTCACTACGGTTCACCACGTCTACATCAAATTTTCCAAACGACAAAAGAATTAGGCTCTTACATACGTTTATATGAGGATGTAAGACATAATGGGGCAACACATACACCGCTCCACCCTTGGCTCGGTATTAATATAAAAGTTTCCTATCAATGTGATCGAAAAAAAGACATCCTTCACTCGATTGGCATTCATCTCATTTCTGGAACAATGATGGCAAACTTTCATGAAACATTAACAAACATTAAACTTACACCAAAAATACCTGATTTTTGTTTTACGCTCTCGCCCATCATTAAACCTCAAAGTGGTTTACAACGCATAGAAGACGCTTTAAAAAATATAATTGCAGAAGATGACCATACGTGGGCAAAAGAAGCAAGAGTGCGTTGGAATCATGATCTAGACCTTTTAAACCGTTTTTATGAAGAAAGTGACGAACTTCCTGAGAGCTATGAAATTGAAAAACAAGCTCTGCAAGAACAGTATGAACCACGTATTACAGTGCAAATTATTAACGGTGGCCTTTTTTATGTTACCGCGAATCATTTTCTATCTTGAAGAAGCTCCTTCTGCTTTAGAAGGAGCCTCTTTTGAGCTATTTTCTACCCTACTCGCTATCGCCACTACGCTCTTGCTGTTTTTTCTGTGCCATACGTTTCTGCTGTGCACGATCCTTTGCGCTCACATGATTTGCATCAGTTGGAAGATTTTCTTTCGAACGTCCAATTCCATTGCTCATCTTTCCCACTCCTTTTTTCGTTTTTCAAAATACATGTTTATTTTCAGCTAGAGTTTCAATCCTTATACAAAAAAATAAGAGCAGCCATTGGCTACTCTTACTCGCTCACATATTTTTGAAACATATCATGGATGCCTTTATTTACTAGGTTCGAGATCTGCTCGTCAGATTTATTCGGATAACGATCACGCAATCTGATAGATGCCTTCACCATTAAATTTTCTAATACAGAACGGCCACCTTCTCCATAAATAATTTCAGCATATTTAACAAGCCTTCCATCCTCTACTGTTGCTGGATTATGATTGAAGAAAAATTTACTCATTGTCTCCACCTCTCTCTTTTGATAACGTTTACATTTATATAGATTATTTATGTTATTTATTTCACAATATTGTATGCATGTATATTTAATTAGTTTCATTATAAAGCAACATATCGATAGTAAATATGTGATTTTCCGTCCATTTTGTGAACAAACTAAAAATGAAAGCGTTTCCTTTATTATATACTAAAAAAACTTACTACGCTAGGGGCAATTTTTTTCAATCTACTAATCCCTCAAAAATTGATATATTTTTTCTTTTCCCATTAAACCTTATACAATTTTCAGAAATTATATTATAAAATATATGTATGACTTAAGGAGGCTTTGTATGAATCAAAATAAAAAAGCTATATTAGATCTTGTCTTTTATCTCGTAATCCCATTCCTCATTTGGAAATTTGCAAAACCTTATATCGATCCTTATTACGCGATGTTACTTTCCTCTGTTCCGGGGATTATTTATACACTGTATACCTTTAAAAAAGAAAAACAGTTTAACGTGACAGGGTTCTTTATTTTAATTACACTCATTTCTAATACAACGGTAGATCTATTATCTGGGTCAGCTGAACGAATGTTATGGAACGATGCGTATTATCACATCGTACTCGGTATTATCGTCATATGTACAATTTTTATAAAAAAACCACTTATGTTATATTTCGCAGCAGATATTGCAGCGCTGCAAGGCCATGACCGCGATAAAAGTCGTGAGCTTTATCGTGATAGTCGTATATATCCAGCACTGCAATATTTAACGTTATTTTTCGGGCTACAATTTATATTAAAAAGCTTTTTAAAAATTTATTTCATCTCTGTTTTTGGTGTAGATGGCTACGGTGAAATGAGAGCGATTATGACCGCTGTCGGCTGGGGCATTTCTATTTGTATCGGAATAGGGTTCGTATGGGTGAACAATAAAATACATGCCGTTACGGAAGAACAAGAATCCGTACAGTAAACAAAGATTCCCTAGTGTATTACGACACTAGGGGATCTTTGTTTTGCTAGACATATGACTAAAATTTAACTTGATTTTTTTCTTTTACTTTTTACATTTCGATAAAACAAAGCAGCACTCAGCGGCATAACACCAAACCACTTATTCATAAATGGCTCTTTTTCAGCACGGCGTTGTTCTTTCTTTTGTTTTCGATCTTCTTTTGGAGCATCCATATACGACACAAACTGCTGCGTCACAAAGCGAACATAATCATTAGTAGACATATTATCATCACCTCTACTTGATTAGTATGTCCACTTTTTTATACATTAATCTTTTCCTTTAATTCATTCATAATTTGCTTTACAGACTTATTTGTCGTATCGATATGAATATGAGCCTCTTCATAATAAGCTCGGCGTGATTCAAATTTCTTTACGAATGCAGCTATATCTTTCTTTTGAAATAGTGGACGTGTCGTATCTTCACGAAGCCTTTCTGCAATTACATTTGGATCACAATATAAATACACGACAGTTCCGTTCTCTTTCATCCACTTGCGATTTTCCGCTCGTTCAATAATTCCCCCACCAGTTGTAATAATGACATTATGGACTGGTAGCGAACGTAACATTTCGCTTTCATATTCCCGAAAAGTCATTTCGCCTTCTTCGGCAAAAATATCACGAATTGCCTTCTTTTGCTTCTCTTCGATTTTTTGATCAGTATCTACAACATCCATTTGAAGTTCTTGACTTAATGCTTTTCCAATTGTTGTTTTCCCTGCTCCCATATAGCCGGTTATGTATATAGATTTCATTTTCTGTCCTCTCAATCGTCATTTATTAATTGTTATTATAACGAAAGATGCTACTTTGTTTAATAAAAAAACGTTTTGTTCTTATACTATGAAGAACAAAACGTAACACTCGCTTTTACTTATAAGTACCTCTTCTCACCCACTGCGTTGCAATCCATTTCTCGCCTTTCGTTACAGGTGCCCCTCCATGTAACGTAAGCTCATTTAGTGATTGATCTTGATAAAAATACTCAAAGTATACTGCCATTCCCTTTCTAGGATGTACAGAAAGATTTAATTTCGGGAAGTACGTTTCCCCGCCTTCTTCTACATCATTTAAGTACATTACAAGCGTACTAATACGATTGTTAGCAGCTGATCTACTATGTTCCGCAAAATAATCATAGTGTGCTTTATATTGTTGATCCACTTCATAATTTAAAATGTGCAATCCTTCACCATGCGACGCAGGAACATTCATGATAGATGAAATTCGTTTTTCAATCTTTGAAGTAAGTTCATTGTCTTCCAAAAATGCACCGCTACTTGTTCGAATATCATTTACATCACGTGATGAACCAACTTTAGAACGCTTCATTTTATTTTTAGACATTTCAATCAATTTATCACACTCTTCATCACTTAGTACATTTGCTAATACGACAATAAGAGGTTCTTCGAATTTTGAAATAATGTGTATTTCTCTATCTTCTGTCATAATCGTATTTCCTTTATGATCAAAAATAGTTTGTTCCTTATTTTCACCTATTTGATTGTTATTTGTCATTTCCCTATTCTCCCTAAAAATAATGATTGGATAGCATGAATATATCATATTCTTTCTACCTTTCTCTTTTTTGAGAAAATTTAAACTTTTAATCATTATATTTATCCATTTCTTCTAAAAAGTCAATTCAATTTATAATAGAAACCCCTGGTTTATCTCCATATATTTCACATATTATCCTTCTATCCAATCGACTATTTTTCCATCCTTTTTTCTATACCGAAAGCTCACCGTATAGAAAGCTTCCTGTTTGAGTTTGCACTGCAACGCAACGAAAATTGAATCATTTTCAAAAACATAATTCCCACTCGCTTCTCCCTTTTCATACTGAAAGAAAAATGCACCTTCTTTTTCTTTTTGCTGTAAGTCTTTTTTTATATCTGTAATAGATCGGTTAAGTAGTTCATCCAGTAAAAACTTTTGTTCTATTTCCATATAAAAATTTTTATCTGTAAGCAGCATATTGGTTTCGTATATAAAAAAAGAAGTTAATAAAATAAGAAAGATGATCGTTCCAGGCATTGTAAACCCATTTTGCCCTCTCATACATTCATTTCCATTTCACTATATCGCATAACTACCCCTTCATATATTTTCCCACTAGTATCTTTCACATTTATAATGAGTACATGAGGTGTTAGTTTGTAAGAAACCGTTCCAATATTTTGTAAAACAACTTCTCTCCCACGCCTATTTACCTTTCTTATAAGACGACTATTCTCTTTTTCATATGATACTTCACTCCCATTACGCGATCGGAATCTTAAAATACTTTCTCCATTTTCAAATGCTAGCTGTTCTCCAGATGATACTTCACGAAACTCCAATTGCGTTTGACCTAAAAACACATCCCACTCCCAATCATTTAATCCTTTTGACTGTTTATTTTCCATTTCAATGAAATGTAGGCGGGGAAAGAGCAAAAAAAATATTGATAATAGAAACAGACATACAATCATTTCTATTAATGAAAAACCAAATTCTAATTTACTTTTTCTCCTACATAAAAGCATTGTTCCACCATTCTTTCTTTCACATCTCTCCACATGGTACAAACTTCATTGCCTCCCCAATATGTGTAATACACAATTCCATTCATATTCTTTTCTATTATTCGCTTTTCTTCATTTCCATACATATATATAGCTGCTTCTTTTTTTAATAACCCAGATGCCTTATAACGAATTTGTATATTTTTTCTTTCTTGCATAACTAATACTGTTTGCGGTAGTAGTAACGATACAGCCATCATTAAAACACTTAACGACACAATCATTTCAGCCATTATGGACCCTTTTTGACATTTCACGATACGTAAATCTCCCTCTTCCAAGCTGAAATACAATTTCATATTTATAATTTCGATACGAAATTATAATCGTACCACCTCTATTAATATTTCCACTTGGATTATATGTCATCGGGTTTGGAAACGTATGCAAATCAATTTGTATATCTTCTTCATACTCCCGCTTGACGATATAATACTTTGTACCTAACTCTTTTATAGCATACAAATTTCTATCTTTATACCAACGTAATGTATAGTGCTTTTGACGGTTTATCGCTAATTGCTGCATATACAAAACATCATTTGAAAACTGTCTCAAAAATTGTTCAACTTTTTGTCGCTCGTATAAGGAATGAACACTAAAATACGTAACTATACTCAATACAGAAATAGCAAATAAAACGAGTAACATCTCTAAAAAAGTAAACCCCTGTTGTTTCACAATGTCCTAATTGATACTGTGCCATCATCTGAAATATGAATAGATTCGCCATTCGGACACTTATCAATTGTAATATACTTTTCATCTATCAGTTCTTTTAACGATGGAATTTTATTATGTTGTAATTGATATACTTGTATTTGCGCTTCTATAGATTTCACGTAAGCTGCACACCCTTTTCCTTGGATCGATGAGCGCTGTGTAACTACATTCGGAATAATTAATAGTAATAATATAGTTATGACAACCATTACTAATAGCATCTCTAACAGAGTAAATCCTTCCTCATTCTGCATACAAATGCCTCCTAAATAGAATTCATCATTTGAAACATCGGCATAATCATCGCTAAATACATAAGGACAACGATTCCTCCAATACATGTAAATAAAATAGGCTGAATGATAACTACCATATGTTTAATTTTCCGTTCCATCTTTTCCATAATAAGATCGCTATAGTCACCTAATTCAATCGCTAAATTACCGTTTGCTTGTCCATGCGTAATAACATAAGAAAGTTCTTTCTCGTAATACCCACTTTTAGCAATGATAGATTGTAACTGTTCTCCTCCAATTAATTGTCTTTCAATTCGGCTCGCTTCATATTGAAAGAACGGATGATATCTTTGCTCCATCATTATTGTTAAAGCTTCGCATACTGATAGTCCACCATTTAATAAACCACTCAACTGAGTAGCAAAATAATGTGAATGCTTTAAAATAAGAAATGTTTTGATGAAGGGAATACGATGCATGATTTTTACCTGTCTAATATGTGGAAGTTTCCTAAAATACAACATATATAAACTACATCCAATAATAACAGTTACAATAGCGGTTAAAATAATGTAAGGTAGCATTTTTATTGCACTTAAAATTTGTTCTGTAAGTAGTGGTGTATTAGAACCGAACGAACTATAAACCATTTCAACCTGCGGTAATAAGATGAGGTTGAAAATAAAAAGCATGATTAGTAGAAAAAACACCAAAAACATAGGATACTGCATTATTTTCATCATGTCTCTCCTATACTTATCTTTCTTATAAAGAAGTGCACTTCCTTGTTGCAAAGCGAAAGAAATATCACCATGTTGCTCGGCATAAAATAAATAACTTAACATGTCCTGATGAAACCTTAACTGATGAAAAGAATCGTGTAGACTTTTCCCATCTTTTAATCCCTCAACCATGCTTTGCAATTGTACTTTCTTTTCTACAGGTAATTGAAACTGTAAAAATTCTAATGCTTGTAAAAGAGAGTAGCCTTTTTCTAATAATTCTCCTAAACGTTTCAACAATACTACTTGATTACTTAAACTCCAAGTTTTCTTAAACATAAACATCATCTTCTAAAAACCCTAAAGCATATCCTTTTCGTATTGACGATTCTAAAGTCTCATGTTTGTAAGTAACACATTCTCCATTCGCTTCTTTAAGCGCTTGTTTTAACTCATACCCATATAGCAGCTCATAAATGCTTGCTTGCCTTACTTGCCTCATTGATTTACATAAAGTTGAGCACTTCCCTCTGCAAAACGGACATTTCAATTCGACAAGTCGCTGTGCAGCTACAGCCAATAAAGACTGTTCAATCTCTTGCCTCGTTATACCATAATCCATGAAACGAATGATTGCTCCTTTCGCATCATTCGTATGCAGCGTTGTCATTACTAAATGTCCTGTCAAACTTGCTCTTATAGCTATTTTTGCTGTTTCTTCATCACGGATTTCACCGACTAAAATAATATCTGGATCATGACGTAAAATAGCCTTTAATCCTGTTTCATATGTAAGACCCGCTTTTTCATTTATTTGAATTTGTAATACATCGTCACTTCTTTTTTCAACCGGATCTTCAAGTGTAATGATACGACGTGTTTTCTTTTTTCTAATTACCTCTAATAATGCATACATTGTCGTTGTCTTCCCAGAACCAGTCGGTCCAGTAAACACGAGTAGCCCCTGTGAATAGCGTAAAAACGAGAGTAGTTTTGCTGCCGTACTTGGAAATAACGAAAGATGTGATAAGGGCTGAACAGATGCTTGTAAATGAAGGCGAATAACGAGACTTTCTTGATATACTGTTGGAAGTGTTGAAAGGCGTAAATACACTTCTTGTCCATCAATTTGCAAATACAACGAACCATTCTGTGGCTTCCGTTTCTCTCCTATATCCATAGATGCTAAAAATTTAAAATGTGAGACAAGTTTTTCTCCAAACTCCTTTTCAATACATTGTCTCGTCATTAAATCTTTTCCTATACGTAGTTGCACCGCTACATCCTTCTGCCGGGGCACAATATGTAAATCTGACGCTTGTACCCTACACGCTTCTTTTAAAATTGTATTCGCAAAAATTTCAATCCCATTCATCACTTTTCCCTCCTCACTATGTATATAGCATGAAAACATGCACAATAAAAATTTGGATTTTTGTATTTTCAATAGAGGAAAAAGGAAAAATATGTTTGTGAAATTATGAACAATTTCCGAATTATTGTCTGAAATTACCTATACTCATGTTTATCTGTATTATAATGTTATTATCTTGGATAAAGTGATAAAGGTGGAGATCCTCATGGAACAAGCTTTAAAAATTACAGGTGTTTTAGCTGACCCAACTCGTTATTACATTTATAAATATATTTCGCAAAAACATAGTTACGTAACTGTACAAGAAATTGCAGATGAATTCGATATTCATCCAAACGTAGCACGTTTACATTTATCTAAATTAGAAGATGTTCATATGCTTAAATCGGAAACAAAGAAAACTGGAAAAGGTGGAAGACCAAGCAGATTATATGTCTTATCTGAAGATGTTATTCAATTGCAATTTCCATTCCGTGATTATCAATTGTTAGCAAGAATAGCATTTAATTCTTTACTTAGCCTTGGCGCTGCTGGTGAGAAAGCGCTATACGAAACAGGAAAACAATTCGGGGCCGAATTAATGCAACAACATATGCAACGTTTAAATGTGAGTGAAGGTGCTTTAACAGTAGAACAAAAAGTTCAAATTGCAAAAGAAGCTTTCTCAACAGCCGGCTTATCACCTGCATTTGAATTAAGTGCAGATGGAACAAAAATTTTCTATGATGTACACAATTGTCCATTTAAAGAAGTGGCTGTTCATCATCCAACTGAAATTTGTAACATGCACGGAGATATGATGAAAGGAATTTTTGAAATCCTATTCCCTAACATGGAATTAACTCGAAATGATAGTCTATTAGATGGATGTAAATCTTGTAATTATAAACTAACAATTTAATTTCTCATATAAAAAGAAGCCAATAATAATTGGCTTCTTTTTATATGAATGAATATTTACAATAGTAAGAAAAATAAACTATAATGAAAAGAGGTTTTACTTTTTCTAGAAAAGGAGGGAAATAGCATGGATCGCATGTTTCGCGTTCTCGGCTTTTGGACTGGAATTTTCTCGGTTATGTTTTACGTAGGAGATATGCAACAGGCTGCACTACTATTTTTAGGACAAACAGGTTTCTTCGTACTTTTAAGCTATTTAAAATTAACAGAGCGTATGTATATATACGTATTCGGGGCATATTTAACTGTTTTCTTCATAGGATTTACATACTACACGACATTTTTACTTGTCCCTGGGGCTGGACATTAAAAGATGGCATTTTGCCATCTTTTTTTTAATCCCGGAATTTCCTAGTTGACTTATAGGTTTTATTACCTTATATTCTATATAACAGATTGGAATTAGGGGGAATCAACATGAATACACTGCTTGTCGGAATTAACGTTGCAGTCATGCTCATCTTAGTTGGCGTATTATATTATATGCAACGTAAGCATGTATCTTTTAATAAACGTGTATTTACCGCTTTAGGAGTCGGAATTTTATTCGGTCTTATATTACAATTCATTTATGAGCCAACTTCTAAAGTAATTATTGAATCAAATACTTGGTTTGGCTTAATTGGTAACGGTTATGTGAAATTACTTCAAATGATCGTTATGCCACTTATTTTAGTATCTATTATTTCAGCCTTTACAAAATTACAGTTAACGAAAAACCTTGGTAAAATTAGTGGTCTTATTATCGGAATTTTAATTCTTACTACAGGAATCGCTGCAGCTGTCGGTATCGCTGCAAGTGCAGGATTTGATGTATCTGCAACAGGCTTGCAACAAGGTGATGCAGAATCTGCTCGTCTGAAACTAGTTGAAGAAAGATTTACTTCTATTGAAAAGACAACAATTCCAGATAAATTATTAGAGCTATTGCCTACAAATCCGTTTCTTGATTTAACAGGCGCTCGTCCAACATCAACAATTTCTGTCGTAATATTTGCAGCCTTTATCGGCATTGCCTTTATAGGTGTAAAACGAAAATATCCAGAACAAGCAGAGCTATTTAAGAAAATGCTTGATGCTGTATATGCAATCGTAATGCGTATGGTAACATTAATTTTACGCCTTACTCCATACGGCGTATTAGCTCTTATGGCAAAAACAGTTGCTGGTAGCGATATAAATGCTATTTTAAAGCTTGGTAACTTCGTGTTAGCCTCTTATGTAGCACTTATCGTAATGTTTATCATTCACTTATTATTAATTGCATTGTCTGGTTTAAATCCAATTCAATATTTGAAAAAAGTGTTCCCTGTACTAACTTTTGCATTCACATCTCGCTCTAGTGCTGGTGCGATGCCATTAAATATTGAAGCTCAAAAAGAAAAGCTTGGTATCTCCGAAGGAATTGCAAACTTCGCAGCTTCATTTGGGGTATCTATCGGACAAAACGGTTGCGCAGGTATTTATCCAGCAATGCTTGCAATGATGGTCGCTCCAACTGTAGGAATTGATCCATTACAACCACAATTTATTTTAACTTTAATCGCTGTTGTTGCTATTAGCTCATTCGGTGTTGCCGGAGTTGGTGGCGGTGCAACATTCGCAGCTTTAATCGTACTATCTACAATGAACTTACCAATCGGTATTGTTGCTCTAGTTATCTCAGTTGAGCCATTAATCGATATGGGTCGTACAGCTCTTAACGTAAGTGGTTCTATGACAGCAGGTCTTATTTCAAGTAAATGGCTTGGTGAATTAGATCAAGATACGTACAATCAAGACGATACAAAAACTGGTGAAATTGCTTCATAATGAAAGAAAGACGCTAACATACAATTGTTAGCGTCTTTTTTATTCCGTTCCCTCTTTATAGATCTTATCTTGAGAATTATCACTCCAAGTATTCTTTTAATTGCTCTTTTAACTCTTCCTCAATCTCATAACAAGATTCATCAGCGAGTTCCCCTACTTTCTTACTACCCAAAATGTTTAATTGAATTGGCATTCCTAAAAAGATTCTTTCACATTTCTAAATTGGAATATCGTGAAATTCAATCATTTCTTTTTCTTCATCTATATAGCTATAGCAACTGATGAATAATAACCCACCTCAAAGGGATTCTCTTTTTCTCTTGCAAATCCCATATCTAATTCCATGTTTTTTTCTATGTATAAATGCGAATACTCTTTATACAATTTAAGTGACATTGGCTCTATTTCCTTCTCCATACATTGAATGTTCTCTTTTAACTCCAACGTAAACTCCTGTTCTGTATATTTCATTTTCGCCTCCTTAAACATAGAAAAAGAGAATACAATAATATATTCTCTTTCCTCAAATATATTTCATTATCTCACAGCCCGTCCTTTTCACAAATAACCATTTTGTTCGCACCATTTATGAAATTGTCCTACGTCTACTCCAACTAACACGATATCCTTTAGCTCTACATCAATAATTTGTTCTCCAATTACAATAGCAAAATGCGATGCTAATTTTGTCTCGTTTTTCTTTACAATTCCAATTCGGTTCCGATGCGGTCCATCTTTTATATATGCTTTTTGTCCTACAATATCAAAGTTCAAGATTTTCACCTCTTTTACTGCGCTCAAATTGGAAATACGATCTCCAACTCGGAAAATTTCCTTTCATTGCACTATTTCTCTATATATATGACGAAACAATAAAAGAGTCCTTCCTTCTTTACAATTATTTTTTCTTTGTTTCATTTTTGTGATTGAAACGTAAAGTTTATAATAAAATACACTTGGAAGCGCTTTCTATGTAATTTTTTATGGTATAATGTATAAGTAGAACTTCGTAAAGAGGGTTAAAAAAATGAATACAAAAATGATAAAAAAAGTAATTGAAGCATTAAAAGTATATGGCTTTCAGGATGTATCATTCTGTGACAAAACGAAGCAATTTTTATTTCATAACGAAACCGATATTATGAGCGGCTATGCAGAAATAACATATAGTAGTCAATTTGAAAAATTCAACGTACAAATTCATCCGATTGAAACACATCACCAAGCAGAGTTACAAGAGGTTGAAAGACATATACAAGCCTGTATAAGAAAAGTGGAATATTTAAACGCACTTCTTAGCGGACAAACAAAACTAGATGACAAAATTATTATAATGTAAAAAAAGAACGTGATCCAATCACGTTCTTTTTTCATTATACGTTCATCTTTTCCTTTAGTTGTAATCCTGTAACAGATTCTAATACATCCATAGATTCTCCAAATGTCATATCAAAAATTGTCTTGTCCTCTATGTATGGAAACTGGCTGAAACGCTTTTCTAACACCTTCACAGCATCTGATGTAAAGTTTGCACTATCAATTCCAAATTCTGTTTCAAGAAGAACGATCCAATCTAATACATGAAAACCTAATCCATTGACGAATGAAATAAGTTTTTCTTCTGGGTTTGAAGATAAGAATACTTGTCGTTCCATCTCACTAAAAAGTTCTTCTCCTAAAATTTCAGCTAACTCATCATCATGTTCGCGTTCAACAAGCTCTTCGTAGCCGTAATCATCCACAAGCTCTTCTACTTCTTCACTATCCTGACAAAGCAATTGACTAAGAAGTGCCTCTTTCTTAAATTCACTATTTTGTACGACTTCTAAAAAGCTCGTTTCCCATCCATTTTCTAATTTCATATTATGTACTCCTTTATATACGTTTCTTATCATCACTGTACCCAAAAGATCACTTTTATAACCTTTTAGGTAGTTACTATTATTTCACATGATTCATAACATAAGATGCAAACTCAGCTACATCTCCTTCAAAAATATTTATTTCTGGCAAGTGATAGAACGTTGTTTGGAGCGGATTTCCTGCATGATATACATATATAGTTTTCTCTAGCGCAATCGCCATTCCAAACTCTGTATGGCTCCCGTTTCCGCCATCTAATATAAGTAAAAACACATCCGCTTCTTTTACAGCATTTTTTTCTGCCTGACCAATTTCTCTTAATTGTTCTTGATTCACTGCTCTTTCGTTTTTGGCCCAATCATATGTATGGTGCCATCCTGCATGTTTCAGTTCATTTGCTACGGAACATACAAGATGTTTATTTTGGAAACCTGAGGCGATATAAAAATTCATTTATATACACTCCTTCATTATGTATAGGGAAACTCCTTTTTAGCGTTATTTGTTATAGCTATAATAAATAACAACTTCAAAAAAAATCCCCATCTTTAAAACTTATTTGCGTTTAAATGATGGGATGCTTCATGGTCTTCTTTTATTTTTTGTTTTTTATAACTTTCATCAGCTAACATTTCTAGTTCAGCTGTTATCTCTGACTTTTCAAGCTCTCTTTCTTGCGAAAATTTCCTTGAAATATAAACAATAACACTACCAACGTACAACACAAAGCATATAATAAGTGCAGTATTTTCATAGAGACTTAGCTCCAACACAGTCACTCCTAATCCATTCGTATTTTCACGCCTCATTAATTGGAATTTCTCTATTAACCCAGTTGTTATCCCGCTATTTGAGGGCAGTAAGACTCCCTCCTCAAATTTCAGTAAAAGTAAAGAAGTTAGATGTGGGATGCACCCAACTGATTAAAGTTTCACTTTATTGTAACATAAAAATATCAATTCTTGGAATCTTTCACCCTACTAAAAGAGGCATGATTGTTTCATCATGCCTCTGAAATATTTTGAATGATTGTTTGAATTGCTTCTTTTCCATTATATTTTTTTAGTGCTGTTTTATACTTCTCATTATTTTGATTCAATTCTTCGACATAC
This sequence comes from Bacillus sp. AY2-1, assembly GCF_008368965.1. Classification (NCBI taxonomy): domain Bacteria; kingdom Bacillati; phylum Bacillota; class Bacilli; order Caryophanales; family Bacillaceae; genus Bacillus; species Bacillus sp. AY2-1. The sequence continues at coordinate 27,262 of NZ_QPEL01000011.1, forward strand.
TTTATCAGAGATTTTACAGTTACATCTTCTTCATATAATACGGAGGCATACCCTTGCCTTTCAAAGGACTCTGCATTTAATATTTGATCTCCACGGCTTGCAAATTTCGATAATGGAATTAAAACCATCGGCTTTTGTAATGTTAAAAATTCAAAAATTGCGTTGGAGCCCGCGCGTGAAATAACAAAATCTGTTACCGCTAATATATCCGGCAGTTCTCCATGTACATATTCAAATTGTCTATATCCTTCTTTATTTTGTAAACTTTCATCAAGGTTACCTTTTCCGCAAAGGTGAACAATTTGATACTTTTTAAGAAGTTCTGGTAATGCTTCTCGAGCCGTATCATTAATTTTCTTCGCGCCCAAGCTGCCTCCCATAATCGTAATAACTGGCTTTTTACGTGAAAAACCTAAAAATGCTAAACCTGTTTCAGGATTTCCCTTCAGCACTTCTTCACGTACAGGAGATCCCGTATATATTACTTTTTCTTTCGGTAAATGCTTCGCTGCTTCTTCAAATGTAACAAATATTTTCGAAGCAAAACGAAGCGCAATTTTATTTGCTAGTCCTGGCGTCATATCAGATTCATGTAATAAAACTGGTACTCTATTTAGCCATCCTCCAATTACGACTGGTACAGATACGAAACCGCCTTTTGAAAAAATCACATCTGGTTTTAGTTTTCGAATCCTTACATACGCATCCATAACACCCTTCATTACAAGAAAAGGATCTTTTATATTTTTCAAATCAAAATAACGACGTAGCTTTCCACTCGAAATACTATAGTAGGGAATGCCTTCCTTTTCTATAATCGTTTTCTCAATACCTTGATGAGAACCAATATAAGAGATATCCCAGTTGTCTTCCTGTAAATGTGGGATAATGGCTAAATTAGGTGTTACATGTCCTGCCGAACCGCCACCTGTAAAGACTATTTTCTTCATACGTCTCCCCCTTCTAGACTATAATACACTAAAATATCTTGCCTCAGGGTGAGAAAATACCATAGCCGTTACGGACGCTTCTGGCTCCATCATGAATCCTTCTGTTAATGAAATACCTATTTCCTCTGGATGAATTAAGCGAAATAGCTTTTCTTGATCTGCAAGTTCTGGACACGCCGGATAACCAAATGACACGCGTATTCCTCTATATTTCGTACGGAAACGTTCTTCCATCGTCAGTTCAGGTGAGTCTGGAATGCCCCAGCGGTCACGAATGAGCATATGTGTTTTTTCAGCAAGTCCTTCTGCTAATTCAAGCGCTAACGATTGAATGGCATGACTACGTAAGTAATCACCTTTCGCCTTCCACTCTTCAGCAATGTCCCGAACTCCTTCCCCAACCGTAACAGATAAGAAAGCAACATAGTCCATCTCATCTCCAATTGGGCGCAAATAATCGCCTAAAGTACGATAGGGGGCCTTTCCTTGTCTAGGGAACGTGAAACGCTCTATAACACGCGTATGATCTTCTGGATCATATATTACAATGTTTTGTCCATCGCTTTGCGCTGGGAAAAATTGATACACTGCTTTTGGCTTTAACCAAGATTGTCCTTCTTGCAATAATTCATCTATTAAATCATTTAATTCATGCGCTCTCTTATCTCCCTTTTTCAAAAGCTTCTTCACATTTCCTTTTAATCCAAGGTGATGCCCAAGTAGCATTTGTCTATTTAAAAATGGAGCGAGATGAAGGGCGGGAATATCGCGTAATACAATTCGTTTTGTTGAATCAGGCACGATAACCTCAGCCTTTGGTAATGGCTCAATTACTGCTGGAATTTCTACTTTCTTCTCCTCTTTTTTTACGATATGAAGATGCCGTTCTTTCTTATCCTGTTTCATCTTCTCACGCTCTTCTTCTTTTTGAAGCTTATTAATAATATCGAGCCCCGTCATCGCATCACTCGCATAACAAACGAGCCCTTTATATGATGGTGAAATCCGATTATCTGTAAACTTTCTCGTTAACGCTGCACCACCTACAACAATGGGAACATCAATATTTGCTGCTTTTAAATCTTCAGCAGTCGTTACCATTTGTTGCGCTGATTTTACTAATAAACCTGAAAGTCCTATAATGTCCGGATTCTTTTCTTGTACTTCTTGAACAATTCGATCTGAACGTACATTAATTCCTAAATTAATAATCTCATATCCGTTATTCGCTAAAATAATTTCAACGAGATTTTTCCCAATATCATGCACGTCACCTTTTACAGTTGCTAATAATACTTTCCCTTTTTTCGCACTATCACTAGATTCCATATATGGCTCTAAATAACTTACAGCAGCTTTCATACTTTCGGCACTTTGCAATACTTCAGCAACAATAAGTTCATTATTATTAAATAGTCGTCCTACCTCGTCCATCCCTGTCATAAGCGGACCGTTAATAATATCAAGAGGTTTTCTTCCTTCTTCAAGTGCAAGACTTAAATCCTCGTGTAATCCTTGTTTCGTACCTTCTACAATATAATTTGCTAGTCTTTCATTAAGCGTTAACGTTTCTTGCACAACGACATCTTTCTTTTTAGCGACTCGGTAAAAGTTTGTAAATTCTTCTAACGTCTCTTTAGTCGTTTCAAACAGTAATGCATCTGCAAGGTGTTTTTCTTCCTCTGGAATCGACGCATAGCGTTCTAATTTTTCCGTATTAACAATCGCGTAATCTAATCCAGCCTTCGTAGCATGATATAAAAAGACGGAATTCAATACTTCACGTCCAGCTGGTGGTAAACCAAATGATATGTTACTTACACCTAAAATCGTTAAACACTCTGGTAACGCTTCTTTAATAAGACGAATTCCTTCTATAGTCGCTGCCGCTGAACCAATATATTCTTCATCACCTGTCCCTACTGGAAACACAAGTGCATCAAAAATAATATCTGACGGACGTATTCCATATTTCGTCGTTAATAATTCGTAACTTCTTTTTGCAATTTCTAATTTTCTTTCAGCACTTACTGCCATACCATCTTCATCGATTGTACCAACTACAATTGCAGCACCATACTTACGAAGAAGCGGTGTTACCTTTTCAAAACGCTCTTCTCCATCTTCTAAATTAATAGAGTTGATAACAGCTTTTCCTTGAATATAAGTAAGTGCTCTTGCCATAACATTTTCATCCGTTGAATCAATCATAATCGGTACTTTTAACACTTTCGTAACTTCTGTCAAAAATTTCTCCATATCTTCTATTTCATCACGATCAGGATCTGCCATACAAATATCAATAATATGAGCATTTTTCTTCACTTGCGCCCTTGCCACTTCAGCAGCCTCTTCAAATTTCCCTTCTGCTACTAATCGTTTAAATTTACGTGATCCAATAACATTCGTTCTTTCACCTACAAATAACGGTCTCATAGACTCATCGTATTGCAGTGCCTCCAATCCACTAATTCCATGTCCTTCTCTCTCATGATGGTCACGAGGCTTAAGAGATGCTAGCGCGGATTTCATTGCTTTTATATGTTCTGGTGTCGTGCCACAACAACCACCGATAATATTAACCCATCCTTCTTCAGCAAATCGCTTCACCTTTTCAGCAAGAGAAGATGGAGATTCATGGTAATGTCCATCTTCATCAGGAAGACCTGCATTTGGATAACAAGAAATGTAACACTCCGATAAATCAGATAGTGAACGAATATGGTCCCTCATAAACTCCGGACCAGTCGCACAGTTTAATCCAACAGATAATGGTTTCATATGTTCTACTGATAAATAAAAAGCTTCAATTGTTTGCCCAGCCAGAGTCGTTCCCATTGGCTCAATCGTTCCTGAAATCATAATAGGAACCGTTTTTTTCATTTCTTCAAAAGCAGCTTGAATTCCAATATAAGCTGCTTTCACGTTACGCATATCTTGACTCGTCTCAACGAGTAATACATCAACTTCTCCTTTTAACAATCCTCGTGCCTGCCTTGTATAAGCCTCAATCAATTCTTCAAAAGTCACACCACCTGTAACACTAATTGCTTTCGTTGTTGGTCCCATTGCTCCCGCAACATATACTTCCTTCCCGCTTTCTTTAACAGCTTGCTTCGCCAAAAGTGCTGCCTTTTCATTTAGTTCTTCATCTAAATGAGACAGCTCATAATCACTTAGTACAATATTCGTTGCCCCAAATGTATTTGTTTCAATAATATCCGCTCCAGCTTCAATATAAGCTTTATGAATTTTTAAAATAACGTCTGGTCTTGTTTCTACTAAATATTCATTACAGCCCTCGTACTCTTCTCCTCCGAAATCTTCAGCAGTTAAATCCTCTTGCTGAATCATTGTCCCCATTGCCCCATCTAATATTAAAATGCTATTCTGTAATTTTTCTTCTATACACTTCATCAATTAATACCTTCTTTCACTTCTTGCTTTTCTCTTACATATTTAACAAGATGTTCTGTAATTTCATACTTTAAAAATGGTGTAATAAGATAAATACCATTAAAATATTTCATCGCTATGTCGATTAATTCTTGCGAAATGCGAATCCCTTCCTCAATTGCTGCCTCTTTCGTTTCGTGTCCATCCATTCTCTCTCTTATTTCTTCAGGAAGAGTAATACCCGGCACCTCAAAATGAAGAAAATCTGCATTCCGCTTACTTACTAACGGCATAATTCCAATAAAAATAGGTTGTTCCAGATGCTTTGTCGCTTCATACACTTCTTCAATTAGCGCGATATCGTAAATTGGCTGAGTTAAAAAATACTCCGCTCCAGCATCTATTTTTCGTTCCATTCGCTTAACCGCTGCTTTTAAGTGCCTCACGTGAGGATTAAATGCGCCGCCTACAGAAAACCTTGTCGCCGGTCCAATTGATTTCCCTAAAATTGAACGTCCATCGTTCATTTCTTTAATCATTTTAATGAGCTCAATAGAGGATAAATCATATACAGAAGTTGCACCGGGAAAATCACCAACGCGCGCTGGATCACCAGTTAAAGCTAACACTTCTTCCATCCCTAACGCCGATAAACCTAACAAATGAGATTGTAGTCCAATGACGTTATGATCTCTACACGTTAAATGTGTCAATACTGGGATATCATGCTTGGTTAATAACGCACCCATTGCCATATTCGAGATGCGAGGCGATGCTAATGAATTATCTGCTAGAGTAATAGCATCTGCTCCCGCTCTTTTTAACGCTCTTGCTCCTTCAAAAAAACGCTGTGTATCTAACGTTTTCGGTGGATCTAATTCCACTACAACTGTCGTTTGTTTTTTCGCTTTCTCTGCTAGAGTGACGTGAGCCTTCGAACGTTTCTCATGCGTATGAACGACTTTCGGCCTTTGAATCGTGTCTTTTTCTATTACAGGGGTAATATTCGCAACAGCGCGCTTCATACTTTGAATATGTTCTGGAGTCGTACCACAACAACCACCCAATAATCGAATACCTTGCTCAATAAATCTCGGTGTCATCGCTTCAAAATAAGCTGGGCTTCCCTCATATACATAACGTCCCTCCACATAATTCGGGAGACCTGCATTTGGGTATGCTGATAAATAGCCATTTTGCGGAATCGATATCATTTTGAAAGCTTCCGTCATATGAAGCGGCCCTAGTTGACAATTCAATCCAACAACATTTGCACCGCAATCTATAAGTTGCTTTAATATTTCATTGACATCATTTCCATTTTGAGTCGTACCTGCTTCATGTAACGCTAATTGAGCAACAATTGGAATATTCGTTTGCTTACGCAATACTTTAACGGCATGAAGTAATTCAAATTCATCGTAAAAAGTTTCTAATAGTAATCCATCAACCTGCTCTTCTAGTAAAGCCCCTGCCTGTTCAAGTAGCATAAACTCCCTTTCCATATCAGTCGTTGTAACGGCTCCGATGTGTTTCATACCACCAATTGTTCCTAAAATTGCATTTCTGTCTGTAACAGATGCTTTCGCCAGTTTTACTGCCGCTCTATTAATTTCTGTAACTTGATTTTCTAAACCATACATACGTAATTTCGTCTCATTTGCCCCATACGTATTCGTTTGAATTACATCTGCTCCAGCAGCTACATATTGTTTATGAATCGATATAATTAAGTCTGGATCAGATACATTCAATTCTTCAAAGCTACTTTGCAAACCATGTGAATGCAATAACGTCCCAACCGCACCATCACCTATTACAATTCCTTTTGATAATAAATCTAGTAATTTCACGAATCTCCCTCATTTCTATCAATATAAAAACCCCCTCTTCACTTTGAAGAGGGGGACATAATCGTTCCTCCTCTTATTATGCAAAACATTCGTTTTGCAGGTATTAGCACCGTTTCAAACATTTCGTTTGAAGGTTGCCGGGTTTCACAGGGCCTTTCCCTCCACCGCTCTCAATAAGAGTTGTCTTTATTATTTTATTTATGTAGCTAAAAGGAAATGCGTTCCCCTTTTAACAATGTTTGTTAATTTTTTAATAAATTTAGCATGCACAAAAGTAAAAGTCAATGATACTTGCGGAAAAATAAAAATTATTTAAAATAAACTTGCAATTCAATTATCTTTTGTTGTAAAGTTAAAAACATAATAAAAATTTCATACGAACATTCTTATCTAGAGAGGTAGAGGGACTGGCCCTATGACGCCTCAGCAACCATTAACAGTTTGTTAATAAGGTGCTAATTCCAGCAAATTGTGAAAGATTTGACAGATGAGAAGAAGACTCTATTCAAACCGAAAGCCTTCTTCTTAGAAGGCTTTTTTTATTTTATATTCACTTAATGTTTCAATTTAAAAAGGAGGAATTTTCACATGTCAACAATCGAAACAAAACTAGCACAAATCGGAAATCGCAGTGAAACTACAACAGGAACGGTTAATCCACCGGTTTATTTCTCAACCGCTTATCGTCACGAAGGAATTGGTAAATCTACTGGCTTTGACTATTCACGAACTGGCAATCCAACTCGCGGTCTTTTAGAACAGGCAATCGCAGACTTAGAATATGGCGAACAAGGTTATGCCTGTAGTTCAGGGATGGCGGCTGTTCTCCTCGTCCTTTCTCTATTCCGCTCTGGAGACGAACTTATTGTATCTGAAGATTTATACGGAGGAACGTATCGATTATTTTCTGAGCACGAAAAAAAGTGGAATGTTCGATGTAGATACGTAAATACACAATCTATTAAACAAATTGAGCAAGCTATCACAACTGAAACGAAGGCTATTTTCATAGAAACTCCAACTAATCCATTAATGCAAGTTACTGATATTGCTGCTGTCGCAACTGTAGCGAAAAGGCACGGACTACTTCTTATTGTAGACAACACATTCTACACACCTTATATACAGCAACCATTAACAGAGGGTGCTGACATTGTACTCCATAGCGCAACGAAATATTTAGGGGGACATAACGATGTACTAAGCGGACTTGTCGTTGCAAAAGGAATGGAACTTTGCGAGGAAATCGCTCATTATCATAATGCATCAGGCGCGGTTTTAAGCCCATTTGACTCATGGTTATTAATTCGCGGTATGAAAACGTTAGCGCTTCGCATGAGACAACATGAAGAAAATGCGAAAGCAGTTGTTGCATATTTAAATGATGAAAACGGGGTGACAGATGTATTTTATCCAGGAAGAGGCGGCATGATTTCATTCCGCCTTAAAGATGAAGCTTGGATTAATCCATTCTTACAATCTTTATCCTTAATTACATTTGCAGAAAGTCTTGGTGGTGTAGAAAGTTTAATGACTTATCCAGCAACGCAAACACATGCTGATATTCCTGAAGATATTAGAACAGCAAACGGTGTATGCAATCGTCTTCTTCGATTCTCCGTTGGCATTGAAAATAGTAACGATTTAATTCAAGACTTAAAGCAAGCCATTAAACTCGTAAAAGAAGGTGTAAAAATATGAGCTATTCTATAGATACACTCTTACTACACAACCAATATAAACATGACTCACAAACGGGCGCTGTGAACGTTCCCATTTATAACACATCAACTTTTCACCAGTTTGATGTAGATACGTTCGGAAAATATGACTATAGCAGGTCAGGAAATCCAACTCGTGAAGCTCTTGAAGATATCATTGCTTTATTAGAAGGTGGAACAAAGGGATTCGCCTTTGCATCAGGCATTGCAGCGATTTCCACTGCATTCCTCCTTCTTTCACAAGGTGATCACGTACTCATTTCAGAAGATGTATACGGAGGCACTTACAGAGTGATAACTGAGGTACTCTCCCGTTACGGTGTTTCACATACATTTGTTGATATGACCAATTTAGAAGAAATAAAACAAAACATTAAACCAAATACAAAGCTCTTTTATGTAGAAACACCTTCTAACCCACTTTTAAAAGTGACAGATATCCGCGAAGTTTCTAAACTTGCAAAATCTATTGGCGCTCTTACTTTTGTTGATAATACTTTTTTGACACCACTATTCCAGAAACCACTTGAACTTGGAGCTGATGTCGTTCTTCATAGTGCTACAAAATTTATTGCTGGTCATAGTGATGTTACTGCCGGATTAGCAGTAGTAAAAGATGCAGAACTCGCTCAAAAGCTTGGATTTTTACAAAATGCATTCGGTGCTATTTTAGGGCCTCAAGATTGTTCTCTCGTACTTCGTGGCCTAAAAACATTGCATGTACGCCTCGAGCATTCAGCTAAAAATGCCAATAAAATTGCACATTATTTACAAGAGCACGCTAAAGTACAAAATGTCTATTATCCTGGATTACAAACGCATCTCGGATTTGATATTCAACAATCTCAAGCAACATCAGCTGGAGCGGTCTTATCGTTTACTTTGCAGTCAGAAGATGCACTCCGCCAATTTTTGTCAAAAGTAAAATTACCCGTTTTTGCAGTTAGTTTAGGAGCGGTAGAGTCAATTCTTTCTTACCCAGCAAAAATGTCACATGCAGCACTGTCGCAAGAAGCTCGTGATGAAAGAGGGATCTCTAATTCATTACTTCGGTTATCAGTTGGCCTTGAAAATGTTGACGATTTAATATCCGATTTTGAAAATGCCCTTTCTTATGTAGAAGAACCTGTAAATGCATAGAATGAATAGAAGATATGAAATTAAGTTTTCATATCTTTTTTTATGCTGTCTACCATACTCGTTTTAGTGCTTTTCTATCTATATAGTTCATTAAAAAATAAAATTTTTATCTATTTCCAAGTAATGGATTAATTGATATATTAAGAAATAAAAAGGAGCAAAAATAATGGATACTTGTACAGATATTTTAATCGTTATCGATTTACAAAATGGAGTATGTTATAGCGGAGAGCATCTATTTGATTTACAGAACTTACTAACAAAAGTAAATCAAAGAATTTCTTCATACAGAAAATTAAATAAACCAATCCTTTTTGTTCAACATTGTGATGATGATTTAGTACCCGAGAAAGAAAATTGGGCTATTCATACCGATCTAGATGTTCAAGAACAAGATTTTTTTGTAAGAAAAACACATGCAAATTCATTTTATAAAACAAACTTAAAAGAAATTTTAGATCAATTATCTGTAAAGCGCATTGAATTTTGTGGTGCCCAAACAGAGTACTGTATGGATGCTACGATTAAGTTTGCCCACGGACTGGGATACGAAAACTTTATGGCACAGAAAACAACCTCTACGTTGAAGAATCCTTTTATGTCCGCAAAAGAGACGATTGATTTTTACGAGAACATATGGAATCACAGGTTTTTAACGTTGCTAAAAGATGAATTTTAGAATAAATGACTAATGACTTGATTATCCTAAGATTTATCAGCTGTAATCAAATATTTCGTTATCATCATAAAGAAGCGAATTACATTCAGCTTCTTTTCTTTTAAACTGTTTTATATTCTATATATATCATTACAATTCCTTTGTCGTATTATTTTAAAAATTTTGTATATTCATTTGAAAGAATAAGAAAATCATGATAAAATTGTGTTACAAATATATCTATATCTTTCAATTTTTAAAACGCATCGAAATTTTCACCCAAAAATTTTATTTTACAAAAACGTGCTAATTTACCTATTTTATTTACATCAGGGTCTCTTTTCTTACAATTTCTTTACTTTAGGACTTTTTTTCTGCAACAACTATTTTCTTTTCTTTAAATTTTTGGTATGTATAGTATGGTATAATAGCTCACACGGAGGTGGAAAAGAACATGTTAGAAACCTTTCAAAAAGAATTAGAACTATATGAAAGTAATGCAGAATTATTAAAAGTACTAGCTCATCCTGTTCGTTTATGTATCGTAAAAGGATTAATTGAGCGCGGTCCAAGCAACGTTTCTACAATGTATACTGGCTTAAACATGCCACAATCTACAATTTCACAGCATTTAGCAAAATTAAAAAGCGCTAAAATCGTTTCTAGTGAAAGAAAAGGATTGGAAATTTATTACAAAGTAGAGAACGAAACAATAATTCAACTCGTTCGCGTATTATTAGGTTAGGGACTAATAATCGAAGAAAAAGAACGTATTCTATATTTTTCATCTCATATCTTTAATATAAATATATATCATGAGAGGAAATATATAATACTACATAAGTCGTATTAAAAAACAAGACACAGTATATACTGTGTCTTGTTTTTTTTATATTGTTACATACCGCTCCAAATGCAAATGTTGCATATCTTTTGTATGTATAACAACATCAAACGCACTCCCTACTCCTCCATTCAAAATCATAGAACGAACTGCTCGATTTTTTTTTTGCGTTTCAGAAAAAGGATTCGTATCTTGATGGCTCGTAAGCTGTTCTAATATTCCTGCAGCTAACAAGAACTCAGATTGTTTCTTATGCCATACTGCACTCATTCCCTGCAGACTAAACATCTCAGTTAGCTCGTCCCAATGAATATGAGTAGTAAGATCCATTTCACCTGGATACGCTAGTGGGTTTCGTATTAGCTTATGCTGATAATACCCTCGCAAACTTCCTTCACGGTGTGCTGGATGCATCCATTCTTCTTTTGTGTATCCGTAATCAACTGTAATACATATACCTTTTTGAAACCATTTCGCAATTTCTTTTATATACTCCTCCATCACAATTGGTACTTCAAAACGTTGCCCTTCAGCAATATGAATATTATATTTCAATAAATATCGACCAATTCTTTTATCTAACGGCCTACATACTTCTGAAAGGTTTCCTTCCTCTGTATATGTAATACGTACTTCATACAACATACCATTTCTTTTCTCAATTATTTCAACAGGAAATGCATCAAACAACTCATTCGAAAAAAGAATTCCCTCGAAAGAATCTCCCATTTCACTATAGGAGGTATAGTACGATACATTAGAAAATGAGCCAAGTTGCTCCTGCTGTAATTTCCTATGAAAAGGGCTCACTTCAATCATTGAATAGTTTAAATCAATAAAGGTTTTTGGAGATAATTGCTTCCATTCTTGTAAAACATCATAGGCAAACTTTCCAGTTCCCCCACCAACCTCACAAATATTCGAAGCAACTTCACCATTTTCAACAAGACGAATAAAAAGTTTAGCAAAAGTTTTTGCAAAAACAGAGGATACATTGCTACTTGTAAAAAAATCCCCTTTTCTTCCAATCTTTTCACGTTCTTTCATATAATATCCATGACCTTCTGTATACAATACAAGGTTCATATACGTACTATATGAAATTGAATAATCCTTTTCTTTCCCCATCCATTCTCTTAAAATGAGCTCCATTCCCATAATGACTCCTTATTGTAAAAACGGATTATTTTCTTTTTCAAAGCCAATGCTTGTTTCTGGACCATGTCCACATAACACCGCTGTTTCATCTGGTAATACAAATAATTTCTCTTCAATACTTCCAATTAATTCAGCAAAACTTCCACCAGGCAAATCTGTTCTTCCAATGCTCATTTGGAACAATACATCTCCTGAGAATACAGCATTCGCCTCTTTACTATAATAAGAAATACTTCCTGGAGAATGTCCCGGCGTCTCAAAAATTTCAAAATTAAATGATCCAATTGTTAATGTACCTTCTGCATCAATAATATGATCCGCTGGTTTTGCTGTAATACTGCGGTTCATCATAAAAATTTGAGAGCCGTTTACAGTTGCATCTCCTAACCAATCTGCTTCTTCTTTATGTACGTATACAGGAATATAAAAAGCGTCTCTTACCGCATCAACAGCACCGATATGATCAAAGTGAGCATGTGTTAATAAAACCGCCAATGGTTTTAATTGTTCTTCTTGTAAATATGTAACGAGCTTTTCACCTTCATGACCAGGGTCAAAGATAATGCACTCTTTTTGATCGTTCATTAAAATATAAGCATTGGTTTGCAATGGGCCTAACGGCATTTGTATCCATTTCATATGAAATCTCCTCCAGTTATTAAACTTACTTTTAATGATACAACATTTCTTTCTCTGAGGAAAAGAAAGGATGCTATCTCGACAATCATTTTTAAAACATGTACAATATAAAAGAGTAAATATTCCAAAAACTCATAATAAGAAATGGGTAGACAGAGGAGGATATTGTATGGGCCTTGTTATTATTTTTACACTTGTCACTCTGTTAGCTGTATTTGCTACGCTTAGAACACTTCGTGAAAAAAACTTTTTCGCGAGCGGCTTTGCAATTGCAACTGTACTCGTTTTCGGATGGTTTACGATCATGACTGTTCTATATAACGGGTATCCACCAGCAGCTTAATTCGTTTACACTTTATTCTTCATCGAGATTTCACACAAAAAGAGGAAGGGTTCCCCCTTCCTCTTTTCATATTTCACATCTTATATCATCTTCGCTTCGTATTTGTGCTTTTTTACAAGCCAAGCTCCTCCGATAACACCTGCATCATTACCAAGTGTTGCAATAGCTAACTTCGTGCTCTTTACAGCACGTGAGAAAGCGTATTGCTCGAAATAGCGTTGAATTGGTTCTAATAGCGCATCTCCAGCTTTAGACACGCCTCCACCAATAACAATTTTCTCTGGGTTCAACGTACTAGAAAGGTTCGCTACAGCTAATCCTAAATAAGAAGCTACTTTTTCTACTACTTCGCCTGCTAATTCATCACCTTGTCCAAGTGCTTCAAAGACATCTTTTGATGTAATACGTCCTTCTTCAGCTAACATAGAACGCAACATGCTTTCTTTATTAGTCTCTTGTATTTTTTGCATAGCAACACGTACAATACCTGTTGCAGATGCTACTGTTTCTAAGCAACCAGACTTCCCGCAATTACATGGGAAAGCATTTTCTGTAACTACTGTAATATGTCCAATCTCACCAGCAGCACCACTCACGCCGTGTACAATCTCACCATTGGCGATTACACCACCACCAACGCCCGTACCAAGTGTCATGCAGATTAAATCTTTTGCACCTTCACCAGCACCTTTCCACATTTCACCAAGCGCTGCTAAGTTTGCATCATTATCAATAACAACAGGTAATCCTGTTTCTACTTCTAATAAATCTTTTAGCGGATAGTTTTTCCACCCTAAATTAACCGCTTCATAAATCATTCCAGATGCCACATGTACAGGGCCAGGAGCTCCCATACCAATACCAATTAACTTGCTCTTCAATTCGCCTAATTCTTCTAGCTTTTTATCAATTGCTTTCGCAACATCAAGTGTAATATGTTTTCCTTGCTCAACTGTATTCGTAGGGATTTCCCACTTATGTAAAATTTCACCGTATACATTAATAAATGCTAATTTAATCGTTGTACCACCAAGGTCAACACCAACTAACCATTTCTCTTCCATGTTGCTTACCTACCTTTATCTAATTCTTATTTAGCTCTTTTTGAATTTCTTGCTTCAATAAAAATAAAGCTGTTTGATAGTCTTGTGGATCGATTAGCTGTGATTGATTTAATTCACGCAATTCATCTTGCATTAATTGTAAATCTGCAATTCGATCTCCCGTATAAATAATCGTACCAAATTTCTTTAGCAATTGCTGAATATCATAAATAGATACCATTTCATCACCCTCTATGCTTGCTTACTATAAAAAATTATAATAAGAAAACGTTCACATATTTTATTATAATCAAGAAGAAAAAGTCTCGTCAATTTTTATTTGTCTAGACAAGCTCATTTATAAGCATTGTTCCTTTTTCTGTAATAATTTTTTCTATATTTTTATCAAATGGCTCTACCGGAATGTGTTTTACCATTTGAAAACCATACGCTAATGATAGCGTTTTCCCTTTATAATGCACGAGATAACGATCATAATAGCCACCGCCGTACCCAATTCGCTCTCCTCGTTCTGTATAAGCTACGCCCGGCACAATTTGAAGATCAATTCCATCCACATTCACTTCTTCCGTAAGCCCGGGAATCGGTTCACGTAAATTCATATACACCGTTTCTAATTGATCAAAATTATTAATTTGCCGGAAGGACATCGTTCTTGTTCCTTTATTACACTTAGGAACTACAACTTTCTTTCCTTCTTCCCAAGCTTTTTCAATAATAGGATATGTATTCACTTCATTTTCCATTGAAAGAGTAATTCCAATTGTTTTAGCTTCAACCCACTCTTTTTGCGCATACAGCAAAAATGCAATCTGTTCTGATAAAGTTGTATACTGTTCTTCTGATAAAGAATTCATGTGTTCTATTATTTGTTTACGCAAACGCACTTTCTCTTCTTTCACACATTTCCCCCCTACAGTGACACTTTTCTCTATGATGATAGTGTATCACTTTTAACATAGGAATCGAATAAAAAAAGAAACAGTAGGAAAATATTCCTACTGCTTACTTTGTTTCACGGTGTAACGTAGACTTCTTGTCACGCTTGCAATACTTTTTAAGCTCGATACGCTCAGCGTTGTTACGTTTATTTTTCTTTGAGATATAGTTACGATCTCCGCATTCTGTACATGCTAGAGTAATATTCACACGCATTCTTATTTCCCTCCAGTACTAATAACTTAAATCAGACTATACTATAATACCACTTTTAAAATAAAAATTCTACACCTTTTGATATTGTCTAATTTTTTCTATAAGATTTTTCATGTTTTCCCTTGCTATTACTGGGTTTCTAGCATGTGAATACACTAAAAATTTTGGTTGTTTTGTGTCAGAAACGATATAAGACCACTCTTTTTCAGTATATTTGAACTGTACTCCTTCAAATATACCTTCTCCCTTCCTTTCTATATCATCCAATAATTTCCTCATAATTTCCCCTTTTTCATTCCATGAACATGCCACTTCATCATAAAGTAAATAGAGCGGCGGTGATTGCTCTACTATGCTGAGAAACGTTTTTCCTTGCAATGCTATTAGCTCGAATAATTTTCCAATTCGATATAAAATATCTCGCTTCCACCTTACTTGAAACGACTTTCTTTCATCCTGCGTATAAAATAGAAGATAACATTCTCCTAACTTCAAAGACATCGGGTAAATATTTCCTGTCGATTCGAGTAAGAAATCCGGAATATCTACCTCTTCCAAATCTGTACCCTGGTAAATATTACTATGTTTATCGTATAACTCGAAATGATTTCCTTGCTCAGAAAACATAAGAGCCATATTCGCTTTACTTGATTTCATCAAAGCTTTCACATGATCTTTTTGTTCGCTTGCATAAATCCATGTAACTGTACAACCAAGTCTTTGCAGAAAGAGCATAAGTAAATGTTGCAACGTATCATTTCTCTTATTAATAAGAAGATGAAACTTCTGCATCTGTATTTTCTCGATATCAATATGCTCCAATATAACTTCTATATACTCATTCATAGAAACATGAACCAGCTCATTACGCCCCATTTCTTTCTCATGTACGTAATAAAACAATTCGGACATATATACTTGTTCTATCTCTTTTTGCTGCTTATACGTTAACGGCATGCCAGCTTGACTGTATAACTTTATAACAATCTCATTCTCATTCTCCACTTGAATGAAAACACCACCTGCACATTGCAAATGATGAACACTATATTGAAAAAGTGACTCGTTCATTTCTTTACATTCCATCGTATGAATCCCTATACCATGAATAGCATGTAAAAATAAATTTTTATAAGAGGTTGTTTCTATATTTTCTTGACTTCCAATTAATATACTCTCTCCTTTTGTAAAAAGAGATCCATACGCCATCGCAATCTTCACGATAAACTGGGGAGTAATTTCAACATTCCCTCTTCCTACAATGCGGCTTTTTTGTAACCAACCTGCACTCATTTCACTCTCTTGAATACCAGCTGCTCCTACTATCGAATGACTATCAATGGCCTTATAAGGCCATAGTTTTCCTTTTTGCTTAATTACCGTGCTTCTCCCAATATGACAGTGATCCGCTACAACGCTTTTTTGAAACAGTGTAACGTCATCTTCAACTATTGTACGCTCTCCTATTGTCGTTTCTAATAGTTCACAATACTTCCCAATGTGGGCATTTGCAAAAACAATACTTTTTTGAAGATGAGAATAATTTGAAACGATACTATTTTTCCCAATAATAGAATATGGCTCAATTACAGCTCCTGTACCAATCTTTGCTCCTTCTCCAATAAAAGAGGGGCCATGAATTTTCGTCCCTTTGCCAATCGTCACCCCTTCTCCCATCCATACCATCGGTAATACTTCCGTATAAGGAATAGGTACTTGTAACTTTTTCGTTAACAAATCAAATTGTGCTTGTCGATATTGATTAAATGTGCCGATATCTAACCAATAACCTTCTGACAAATATGCGAATAACACATTTTTATTTGCCAATAACGGAAACACATCATGACTAAAATCAAAAAATTGCCTAGGCGGTATGTAAGAAAAGATTTCTGGCTCCATAATATATATGCCTGTATTCACAACATTAGAGACTACCTCATTCCAGCCCGGCTTTTCTATATATCGTGTAACCTCCTGGTCTTTATTCATTACAACCAATCCAAATGAGAGTGGATTTTCTACTTCTTTCACAAACATTGTTACTATTCTTTTCTTTTGTTCATGAAACCTAATTCCTTCTGATAATTGAAAGTCAGTTAATGCATCCCCACTTATCACAACAAATGTTTCATCTAAAAATTGTTCTGCTTGTTTAATACTCCCTGCTGTACCAAGCGGAGGAGAGTCTTCAAAATAATACAAGTTAACTCCCCATTTACTACCATCACCAAAATATTGCTTAATGGTCGTACTCATATATTGAACAGTAATTGCAATTTCACGAATACCATGCTGGCGTAATAACTCAATATTGTATTCTAAAACTGGTTTTTCTAATAACGGTAACATCGGCTTTGGAGTATTACATGTTAATGGTCTAAGGCGTCTTCCTTTTCCTCCAGCTAAAATAACCCCCTTCATATACTTCAGCCTCCACTTATATAATGTTCAGTAGCTCCATATACCATATGTATATTCTCTATCCCACATGAACTAGCAGCATAAACTTGATTAGTTAAACGAATCCTCATTTAAAAGACCCTATAATTAAATGTCCCACCTATAAAAACGTACGGTTCAAACTCAAAGAAAGCGCTTACTATTAATTGATAAATAATACTTATTAACGAACAACATATATACTAATTTTCCCATTACATTATGATACATCTTATCATCATAAACTAAAGGAAACAACGAGCTTTTTTTGTCATGTTTTGACTAAAAAAAGCAGGTGATTTCTCATCACCTGCTTTAATTCCTACTCATTCAATAAATAATGCTTTCCTTTTACTAAATAAAAGACATTTTCAGCAATATTTGTAATATGATCTGCTACACGCTCAATATATCTCGCCACAAATGATAATTGTGTAATTTGCGTAATTGCTTCTGGTTGTTCCGGAACTGAAGATATAAACTCACGAATTGATTTTCCATATATTTCATCAACAGAATCATCCATTTCAGCGATTTGTTTCGCAAAAGTTAAATTTTCTTGTTCATATGCTTCTAACGCTAAATGCAACATCTCATTTGCAATCGCAAACATTTCATCCAGGTTGTGCAAACTAACAGCCACTTCTTTTTCCCCAAGACGAATTGTAGCCTTTGCAATATTAACAGCATGATCTGCAATACGCTCTAAATCTGTCGCTGTTTTAATTGAAATAAAGATCCTTCTTAAGTCACTTGCTACAGGTTGCTGCTTCGTAATAAGCATAAGTGCAAGATCGTTTATTTCCTCTTCTAAATTATCCATGCGGTAATCACCATCAATGACCTCTAACGCTTTCTCTACATCCCTTGTATGCAGACCTTCCATAGCAATCAATAAAGCCGCATTTGCTAATTCTCCAAGCTCGATTACCTTTTGCTGTAACACTTTTAAATCACCTTGAAACTGTTCTCTTACCATTTTTTCTTCCCCCTCAATATTATGTGCCATTATATATAAAGTGAAACTTTAATCAACCCTCATCAATCGGGCTTTTACAGGCGGCCCGCCATCTAACTTCTTTGCTTTTGTTGAATTTTGAAATCCGGTCTTACTGCCCGCAAATAGCGGGATAAATCTCCTACATAGCCTCTTACACTTGTAATAAAACTTAAAATAAAGGAAGTATTACTTCCCTATTAAAGTGAGATAAAAATAAGAAATGCCCTCTGTTAAGAGGGCATTTTCTCTTAGCTTTGCGACGATATCAGCCAAAGCGACCTGTAATATAATCTTCTGTACGCTTATCTGAAGGAGTCGTAAATAATTTGTTTGTATCTGTATACTCCACAACTTCCCCGCTTAAGAAGAAAGCAGTTTTGTCTGAAATACGCGCTGCTTGTTGCATATTATGCGTTACGATAACAATACTAAAGTCTTTCTTTAACTCTTGAATTAATTCTTCTACTTTTAATGTTGAAATTGGATCTAATGCCGATGTTGGCTCATCCATTAAAATAACGTCTGGCTCAATAGCTAAGCAGCGTGCGATGCATAGACGCTGTTGCTGTCCACCAGATAAACCGTATGCATTATCGTGCAAACGATCTTTTAATTCATCCCAAATCGCTGCTCCACGTAAACTTTTTTCAACAATTTCATCTAATGTCTTTTTGTCACGAATACCATGGATTTTTGGACCGTATGCTACATTCTCATAAATAGATTTTGGAAATGGATTTGGCTTTTGGAACACCATTCCTACATGTGTTCTTAATTCTTCAACTGGATATGATTTATCAAATATATTGCGTTCTCTATATTCAATTACACCTGTAGTTCGAACGATCGGTACTAACTCTACCATGCGATTTAACGTTTTTAAGTACGTTGATTTACCACAGCCACTTGGACCGATAATGGCTGTAACTTCATTCTCATGAATACTTAAATTAATATCTTTTAAAGCATGGTCTTCCCCGTACCATAAATTTAAGTTTTTCGTATCAAATACTACTTTCTTTGGCGCAGTCTCGATTTTCTCTTCGTTTTTCACCTGTACATTTACTACTGTTGCTACCATTTGAATTCCCCTTTCATCCACTTCCAACTTATTTTCGATTTCGTAACCATAAAACAAATATATTGATAAATAGCAACAAACCTAACAAAACAATCATCCCAGCTGCTGCTACATACTGAAATTCTTCTTGTGGCCTACTCATCCAATTAAAAATTTGGATTGGTAAAACTGTAAATCTATCAAACATACTAAATGGAACATAATTCGCAAACGCAAGTGCCCCGATCACTAATAGTGGTGCTGCTTCTCCAATTGCTCTTGATATCGCTAACGTACAGCCCGTTATAATCCCTGGAAAAGCATATGGCAATACAATTTGATACATCGTTTGCCACTTCGTAGCACCTAATCCGTAAGAACCCTCTAATAATACACTTGGTACTGATCGGATTGCTTCTTGACTCGCCACAACAACTGTTGGTAAGACGAGTAAACTCATCGTCAGTGCTGCTGCAACTATACTCTCTCCTAAATGAAGAGCATATACAAAAATAGTTAAACCAAGCAATCCAAATACAACGGATGGTACTCCTGCTAACGTTTGATTATTAATCTCTACTATTTTTTTAAATAGAGATTCCTTCGCATATTGCTCTAAATAAAGAGCTGTTCCAACTCCAAATATAAAAGAAACAGGTATAACAATACTCATAAATAATATTGTCCCTGACAAAGCTGCAGCAATACCAGCTTCTTTCGGATTACGTGAAGCGAAATTTGTAAAGAAATCTATTGAAAGATAACTTATGCCTTTTTCAACAATTTGAAACAGTAACACAGACAAAATTACGATTGAAAATAAAATTGCTATATAAAATAACAATTTGTAAATTCGATCTTTTAAAAAGCGTGATGCCATGTTTTTTTGTATTTTATTATGATTCAACATTCGCATATTATGTCATCCTCCTAAAACGGCGCATAATAGACTGCGAAATGATGTTCATAATAAAAGTAAACATAAATAAAGTTGCACCTACAGCATACATGCTGTAATACGTAACCGTTCCATGCGGAGCATCACCTAAACTTACTTGCACAATATAGGCTGTTAACGTTTGAATAGAATGTGTCGGATCAAGCGATACATTTGGTGTGGATCCTGCTGCAATTACAACGATCATCGTTTCACCAATTGCACGAGAAGCCGCTAATATAATTGCTGCCATAATCCCTGTAAAAGCGGACGGAAACACCACTTGTTTTACCATTTCAAACCGCGTCGCTCCGAGTGCTAATGAAGCTTCTTTCGTCCCTTTCGCCACAGATCTCATCGCGTCTTCAGATAGAGATGCAACTGTAGGCATCATCATAAATCCGATAACGATTCCTGGACTAATCGCATTAAAAAACTGTAAATCTGGTATAATCCTTTGTAAAAGCGGTGTAACAATTGTTAATGCAAAAAAACCGTATACAATTGTCGGGATACCTGCTAATAGCTCTAACATCGGCTTTAATATTTTCCGTGCACTATTTGAAGCATATTCGCTTAAAAATACAGCACACGCTAAACCGATAGGAATTGCCACAAACATAGCAAGCGCTGTTACAAGGAACGTTCCACATATAAGTGGTACTATACCAAATTTAGGATCTTCAAAAAATGGTAACCATTCTTTCTCCGTCAAAAAGGAGTATAGTGATATTTTTTGAAAAAACATGATTGTTTCATTAGAGAGCGTAAAAACAATTCCAAGTGTCGTCACAATAGAAACGCTAGCAATTATTTTTAGTAATAAAGGTACTATTCGATTGATTCGCTGCGTTTTTTTTCTTTGCTTTTTATTTCTTTCAATCAAATGTTGTACAGAAAATGTAATTTGATTTTTGTCATTATGAGCCAAAGATGAAAACCCCTTTCCACCCTGACATTACCTTTTTATTTCTGTTAACATACGCAGCTGTTCATTGTATTTTTCTTTTCGCAATTTTACATAACCGACCTCTTCAGCGAGGTTACCAACATGCTGAATCATAAACTCAACATAGTTTGCTACATTCATTTTATTTCGGATAGATGCATTATTCACATAAGTAAGTAGCGGCCTAGATAACGGCTTATATTTACCTGATTGAATGGTCTCTTTCGTCGGAAATACACCATTTACTTTTATTGCTTTCACCTTATCTCGATTAGCCATATAATAAGCATATCCTACAAAAGCAATGGCATGTTTATCATTCATTACCCCTTGCATAATAACTTGATCGTCTTCAGACAAAGAGACTTTTTTTACAATGCGATGATTTTGTAAGATGACATTTTGAAAATAATCATACGTACCAGAGTCTACGCCTGGTGCATAAAAGTTCACTTGTTCACGTGGCCATGTTGAATGAATTTGTGACCATCGCTTCTCACTTCCATCTTCACTCCACAGTAGACGTAACTCGTCTACTGACATATCGTCTACCCATGTATTGTGCCAATTCACAACAATTGTAAGACCATCTTTAGCCACCTCAAAAGGTGTGAATTGAATAGAATTTTTCTTCATTTCATTTTTCTCGACTTGTTTCATTACTCTCGAAGCATTATTTATATCTACTTCTCCTTTACCGAAACGATTAAATCCTCCCCCAGTTCCAGAAATACTGATGGAAATTTTCACGTCTGGATGCACCTTTGTATATTCCTCCGCTACTGCTTCTATAATAGGAAAAACCGTTGAGGATCCATCAACTCTCACTTCTCCCGTATCATTTAAAGCAAATGCAGTAGACATTTCAAAACAGAGGAACCATATTGATAGTACGAAAATTTTAATCGGTGTACGCATCCATTTCACGTGTTCTTCCTCCTAGAAGTAACCGGAAATAACAGGATTACAGATATAAGAATACTGCTAAACTATTAATTCGGTTTTAATTGTTTGTAAAAGTTTTGTAAAGTTCCACAAAGATCAACATACGATACAATTTTAATCAGTAGTAGCTATTCATTTTCTCTGATGATTTCCCTATAAAACAGTTATCCCCTATCTCATCATATACAAGTATCATTTATACGGCCGCGTGTTTTTCAGTGTTGTATACTTGTCCACATTTATTACACGATATGCATAAACCATAAAAAAAAGCACACTATCTTTTCAGATAGTGTGCTTTTTTACAATTTTTTTATTCATCATCTTGATCTTTATTTTTATTGTCTTTGTCATCTTTTGGAGTTTCACCATTTACTTCTTTGTTTTTCAAATCAAAGTAAGCGTCCATAATTTCACGACCAATATATCCATTAATACCAGTCTTATCATCATGTACCCACGGAACGACAACAGAGAATGCTACTTCTGGATCTTCAAGTGGCGCATAACCTACTAATGTTAGGTTATATGTTTCCACACGTTCACCGTTTGCCTTTCTACCAATCTCTTTATCTCCGCCATACACAGTTTGCGCGGTACCTGTCTTCCCTGCCGCTTTATATTTTGCACCTGTAAAGTATTTTGTAGCTGTACCACCTGAATCATTATACACTTGTCTAAATCCTTCTTGAACACGTTTAATTTGCGATTCTGGCATATCAACACGATTTAATACTTTCGGTTCCATAGATTGAACAACTTTCCCAACTTCATCTGGTTTCACTGCTGGTTGACGAATTTCTTTTACAACTTGTGGTTGCATACGATATCCGCCACTGGCAATCGTCGAAATATATTGCGCTAATTGAAGCGGTGTATACGTATCATACTGTCCAATTGATAAATCTAGTAAGAAACCTGGTTGACTACTTCTACCCATCTGACCAGCAGATTCATTGGGTAAATCAATTCCTGTTTTTACACCCAGTCCAAACTGTCCGAAATAATAACGCATCGTATCAAATGCTTTTTGAGGTATATCTAACGTACCACCTCTCACATATTGAACACCGGCGATATTCATCGCTGTTTTAAACATATAAACGTTAGAAGACATTTTTAAAGCTGTAAGGTCATTAATGTATCCCATCGTTTTCCAAGACGATTTCGTAGGTGTACCTTTTAATTTAATTGGTTCATCCAATTGCACCGACCCTGGTTGAATCGCACCAGTTTGATATCCAGTAAGTACTGTTGCACCTTTTACAGTTGACCCCATCGGATAAGAACTTGTCATGGTACCTAATGCAAAGTCATTTACTTTCGTTTGACCATCTTCGTTAACTAATTGTTTCCCCGCCATAGATAAAACTTCACCATTTTTTGGATTCATCATTACAACGAATGCGCGATCTAAAAGAGGTTCGCTTCCTTTAAATCTCATTAAATTCTTCGCAAGAATATCTTCCACACGCTTTTGTAATTCCATATCAATTGTTAAGTTCAAGTCATTACCACTTTGTCCTTTTGATACATTAATCGTTTCTAAAATATTACCGTTTTTATCTGTAACATTTCTAACTTCTGCTTTCGTACCGTGCAGGCTATCTTCATACTGTTGTTCAAGATAACTTTTTCCTACTCGGTCATTTCGATTATAATCACGAACAAGATAGTAATCTAGTCTTTCTCTCGGTAAGCCTTCATCAGATGTCGACACCCCACCAAGTACACTTCGGAATAAATCATCGTACGTATATTTTCGATCCCAATCAACATTCGTATCTACACCTGGTAATGCTGCTAGGTTTTCACTAATAATCGAATATTCCTTTTCTGTAGCATCCTTTTTAATAACTTGAGGTGTCATTGCATATCCGCCGTCCATCTTACTTTTAATCGCTAATATTTCTAGATCTTTTGCGGATAATTGATTAATCTCTTCTTCTGTTACACGACTTCGCTGACGCTCGTCTAATTCTTTATCATCAATTTTTTTATCTTTAAACTCTTGGCGATCTTTATTCGTAATTTTTTCTTTAGCTTCCTCTTTATGCATAGCAAGCCAATAATCTTTTTTATCGCGATCTGTTAATTTATCTGTCGGTACTTCAATCAAATCTGCTAGCTTTTTCGCTGTTTCTAAGCGATCCTCTGCCGTTGATCCTTTCATTTTTGTAAATGTAATAGTACGAATGGCTGCATTATCTACTACAGGTCGCCCATAACGGTCAAATATTTTCCCACGCGGTACAGGATTACTTATCGTTGAGTTTTCTTTCTTCTCCACTTCATTCTTATATTCTTCACCGCGAACAATTTGTACATATCCGAGCCTTACAATAACCGCGGAGAACATTAAAAACACGCAGAAAAACAGCACGTTTAACCGAAAAGGAACGTGGGTCTTTTTCTTATTTTGCTTCTGCTTCTTGCTCATACAAACCCCCTCTACCAACAGCTATGTAATGTGAAAGGGACACCTTCATACAGGTGTCCTCACTGCTGTTTTACATCTTTTTCTATTCTAGCATAAAACAAACGAGAAGTTAACCTTCTGGTTCAGTTTGATTCTGCGTAGTTCCTTGCGTTACAACACTTGTTTTATCTGCATTTTCCCCATCATATTTGACATTTTTAACTGCAAAATAAATAAGAAAATGTCCAGCACCTAAAATACATAATAAGTAAGGTAAACTTTTTTCAGGTGGAAAGAATAGTACAGCACATAAAAAACTTAAAATGGAACAGATTCTTCCGGCATTTAACCATAACTCCCGGACAACGACATATTCCACACGCCATTCTCTCGCATTTTTAGCTCTACCAATTACGTCATATGTCATTGACCCGTATGGAACAAGTAAAATAGGATATGCAACCGCAATACATGCCGCATAAATAAGTAATTTCGTGTATGTAACATTGAAAATAACTAAAAAGACGACAGCATATAAAATAATGCCCCCAAGTAAAATTGCTTTTTTTCGCCACTCTTTCTTTAACATGCGAGCGACCAAGTAATAACATACAAAGGATACAGCAGAGTTCACTAAACTATATTTCCCTAATGCGAACTCACTATTAGTTGCTAAATACACATATACTGAAATGACAAAAATAAACGTTCCTTCTCTCAATCCTTGGAAAAAATGAGCTCGTGTAATCTTTCCCCAATTTTTATCAACTCTTCGTTCTTTCAATACTTGCACAATTTCATAACGCCCTTCACATTCTCTTTTAGATAAAAAGAAACTTAAGACGACAGCAATTGCAAATAAAACTAATGAAAGAAAGAATATAACAGTATAACCACTCCATTTCTCCATGCGTGAAATTGTGTATCCTGCTGCTATTGGTCCAATCATCCCAGAGAAAGATGTAAGAAGTCCAAGAAATCCATTAAAGAAATCTCTTGTTTCTGGTTCTGTAATTTCAAATGTCAATAAGTTAAAAGCCAACCAGTAAAAACCGTATCCTACTCCTAAAAGAGCCCCCATTAATAAAATATACTGAGAAGCACTTTTTCCAGCCACTAAAACAACGATAAAAAAAATTGCGAGCGTTCCTACTCCTATTCGTAATAAAATCGAGCGATCGATACGTTTCGCTAATTTCCCCCCTACAAGAAATGTGAGAGGCTGTAATACAACGCTGGCCAAATTATACAAGCCAAGATTCACATAATTTTGTGTTTGCTTCCATAAATAAATATTTACAAACGTATTCGATAAAGAAATTGCGAGCGTGTATAAACCTCCTATAAGGAGCAATAACACTAAATCCCGATTCACTTCAACGTCACCAATTATATGTTTCCACTTCATACACAACTCTCCTTTACTTCATGTTCTAGTCTTCCAAAGACAAGCCCAATTATGTAAAAGGAAAGCATAGAAAAAAGCTAGGGGCTCTCCCCTAGCTTTTTCTATATTTATTACGATTATTTTGCTTCTTGGTAACGTTTTTCAGCAGCGTTCCAATCTACAACGTTCCAAAATGCGCCGATGTAGTCTGGACGACGGTTTTGGTAGTTTAAGTAGTAAGCGTGCTCCCAAACATCTAAACCGATAACTGGAGTTTTACCTTCAGTTAAAGGAGAATCTTGGTTTGGAGTGCTTGTTACTTCTAACTCACCATTGTTTACTACTAACCAAGCCCAACCAGAACCGAAGCGAGTTGCGCCAGCTTTTGCGAATTCTTCTTTGAATGCATCGAAGCTACCGAATTTCGCTTCAATTGCAGTTGCAAGTTCACCTACAGGTTGTCCTCCGCCGTTTGGAGATAAGATTGTCCAGAAGAATGTATGGTTAGCGTGTCCGCCACCATTGTTACGTACTGCTGTACGGATCGCTTCTGGTACTTCGTTTAAGTTTGCAACTAATTCTTCTACGCTTTTGTCAGCTAATTCTGCATGACCTTCTAAAGCAGCGTTTAAGTTTGTAATATACGTGTTGTGATGTTTTGTATGATGGATGTTCATTGTTTCTTTGTCAAAGTGAGGCTCTAAAGCATCATACGCATAAGGTAAATTTGGTAATTCGTGTTTTGCCATTGTTATATTCCTCCCAGTTTATGTATTGCCACTTAGTGACATACAACTTCATTCTACCCTAATTGCCATAGGGTGCAAACAAATAAATCACATTGTCTTGCTATCATTAAAGTAGCAAAATTCCCACTTCTTTTCAATTAAAATGCTCATATATTCCGTAAAAAAAGCTTCCTTCTACAAGGAAGCTTCCTGCTAACATAATAAACATGCGAAATGGATATGGACCCTGTAGGACTCGAACCTACGACCGGACGGTTATGAGCCGTCTGCTCTAACCAGCTGAGCTAAGGGTCCACAATTATGTATGTAACAACATATCAAATAAAGGAATTCCTATCGGATATGCCCTTTAAGAAAGGTAAGATAAATTTACCATATAGAAAAGAAAAGTGTCAATTGTATTTTTCTTATTTAAAAGAAGAAAGTTAATAAAAAGAAATTTAGTTATCTCCACTATATGTAAATATAATATATCTTGAGATTCTCTAGATTCCTACGTTACAATGATTTTATACATACATAAAGGAAGTGAATCTATGTCCATATTTACCCAATTCGTAAAAAGCATATACTCGCCTAAAGATATGGCGCTATTCCGTTTTCAAAAAATCGGTAAAACCATTTTGTATATTATGCTACTTTGCTTAATTACTACTATTCCAAGAACTTTTTTGTACGGTAGTTTTATCCAAGATGGTGTAGGCATGGTAAATCAAGTCATCGATAAAGATTTACCTGACTTTAAGATTGAAAATGGCGAACTAAAAGCCGATATTGATCAACCCATTGAAAAAGAAGAAGGAAATGCACTTTTCGTATTTGATCCAAATTCAACAGACCTAGAAAAATATCAAAATAAAACAGGTTTATTTGTTTTAAAAGATAAAGTAGTCTCTATGGGAAATGGTCAAACACAAACGTATTCTTATAACGATTTGTTAGGTGCATCTCTTGAGAAAAAAGATCTACAAGAATTTATTTCTTTATTCGATAATATTTATCCAATTTTATTATTCGTTATCGGATTCTTAGTGTACCTATTCCAATTATTCATCACTTTTGTAGGCGTGACTTTACTTGCGTTCATCGGTTCTGCTATGAGCGGTCAACGTAAACTATCCTATAAACAAGTTTGGACACTAACTGCATACAGCTACACAATCCCAACCATTTTCTTCATGATTATGGATTTATTCAAAATAGTCGTACCTGGGGCAACATTCATTTATATCGCTGTTGTTTTAATCGTTCTATACTTAACGATTAAAGAGGTACCCCAACCGAAAGAAAAATAAAAAAATGCCTAAATAGGCATTTTTTTTTTGGACAAGCATATATTCCTAGCAAAGGAGTGAAGAATATGAAGAGGTTAGGTATATTCCTATTCGTGCTTGTTCTCGGTTATGTATTTTATTACGATATAAAAA
This sequence comes from Bacillus sp. AY2-1, assembly GCF_008368965.1. Classification (NCBI taxonomy): domain Bacteria; kingdom Bacillati; phylum Bacillota; class Bacilli; order Caryophanales; family Bacillaceae; genus Bacillus; species Bacillus sp. AY2-1. The sequence goes on from NZ_QPEL01000011.1 coordinate 55,498, forward strand.
TCGGTACTTTACCGATGTTAAGTTCATATAAAAAAACAACCTCTGCCCAAACGATTAAAAAAGAGAACGCAGACAGCCAACAAAATAAAGAGAATAAAACAGAAAAAGAAACGGATACATCTTATAAAACAATTGAAGTAAAAACTGGTGAGACAGTTCTTTCTATTACAGAACAAATTAACAAGAAAAAAATTCCTTCCATAGAAAAAGTCATTGACGACTTTAAACTATTAAACAAAAGTACATCTGCTACAAAAATCCAAATTGGAAAGTCTTATAAATTCCCGTTATATCAATAAGCTATCACTTAATCCTTGTCAATTACATAAAGGCGCTGATACAATAGTAAAAGTGAAACCGAGCACTTCGGTTTCTATAGCCCTATATCACGTATACTATCATTGATATGAGGGACTAAATAAGAAACTTCTTTTATAAGGAGAGCGATCTATTCGTGAATGAAATGACTCATCGTACAAAAACACGTCCAGTTAAAGTCGGTAATTTAACAATCGGCGGTAATAATGAATTAATTATACAAAGTATGACAACAACAAAAACACATGATGTTGAAGCAACAGTTGCTGAAATCAAGCGTTTAGAAGAAGCCGGCTGTCAAGTCGTCCGCGTTGCCGTTCCAGATGAACGCGCAGCAGATGCTATTGCTGATATAAAAAAACAAATCAACATTCCACTTGTTGCTGATATTCATTTTGATTATCGCCTTGCTTTAAAAGCAATTGAAGGTGGCATTGATAAAGTACGTATCAATCCAGGTAATATTGGTCGTCGCCATAAAGTAGAAGCTGTTGTAAATGCAGCAAAAGAGCGCGGTATTCCAATCCGTATTGGTGTAAACGCCGGTTCATTAGAGCGTCACATTTTAGAAAAGTACGGGTACCCAACTGCAGATGGTATGGTTGAGAGCGCGCTACATCATATTAAAATTTTAGAGGACTTAGATTTCCACGATATTATCGTATCTATGAAAGCCTCTGATGTTAACTTAGCAATCGAAGCATACGAGAAAGCTGCTCGCGCTTTTGATTACCCATTACATTTAGGTATTACAGAATCTGGAACATTGTTTGCTGGAACTGTAAAAAGTGCCGCTGGTCTTGGAGCAATCTTAAGTAAAGGCATCGGAAATACACTACGTATTTCATTAAGTGCTGATCCAGTTGAAGAAGTAAAAGTTGCTCGTGAATTATTAAAATCATTCGGTCTTGCGTCTAACGCAGCGACACTTATCTCTTGTCCAACTTGTGGTCGTATTGAAATCGATTTAATTAGCATCGCTAACGAAGTGGAAGAATACATCTCTACACTTCAAGTACCAATTAAAGTTGCAGTACTTGGTTGCGCTGTAAATGGCCCTGGTGAAGCTCGTGAAGCTGATATCGGTATTGCTGGTGCACGTGGAGAGGGATTATTATTCCGTAAAGGGCAAGTCGTTCGTAAAGTACCAGAAGAAACAATGGTAGAAGAACTGAAAAAAGAAATCGACGTAATTGCTGCTGAAATGGCTGCTGAACGAGAAAAAGAAAAAGAGACACAAGAACAATAAAAAGAAGGTTGCCACAATATTTGTGAGCAACCTTCTTTTCTACGTAAAAAAGCTCGTCAGTTATATAACCGACGAGCTTTTACTTTGCACATTTTGGACAACGACCATATATTTCAAACTTATGACCCGTTACTTCATAACCAGTAAAATCTTTATTCATAAAATCCATTGGGCAGGAAGTAATCTCTTTCGTCCCCCCACAATCCAAACAAATAAAATGATGATGATGTTCCATAATAGAACAAGTAAAACGAAAATGTTTTTCACCATTTAATTCCGTTTGTTCTAAAACACCAATCTCAGCAAAAACTGTTAAGTTACGATAAATCGTATCAAAACTAAGCCCTGGATAGTCGTCTTTCATATGCTCTAAAACGTCTTTCGCAGTTAAATAACGATTATGTGCTGCAAATAATCTGAGCATCTCTTCTCTTTTTCCAGTATGTTTGTATCCTTTTTCTTTCATTAGGCGTAAAGCTTCCGTTAGATTCATACCTATCCCTACTTTATGCAGTTTTTTTCTTCTTCCATAAAATCGCACCGATTAAAATAAGAACTGCTATCATAACAATTGTACCACCTGGCGCTAAATCAAGTTGATACGAAGCAAACATTCCACCAATAACTGCAATTTCACCAAATAAAATGGAAAAGAAAATTGTTTGTTTAAATCCTTTAGCAATACGAATACTCGCTGCAACTGGCAACGTCATTAATGATGATACGAGAAGAACCCCTACTACACGCATTGATACTGCAATGACAAGAGCAACTAATATAATGAAAATAAAGTGAATCCATTTCGCTCTTAAACCAGTTGATACTGCGTATTCCTCATCAAATGATAGTAGAAACAGCTCTTTATATAATAAAATAATTGTCGCAACAACAACAATTGCTACAATCCCAATAATAATTAAATCCGTACTTGTTACAGCACTAACACTACCAAATAAATAACTAAATAAGTCTGTGTTAAATCCATTTGCAAGTGAAATGAAAATAACTCCAACTCCCATCCCTGCCGAAAGGATAATCGGAATTGCTAATTCTTGATAGTGCTTATATACAGTTCTTAACTTTTCGATTAGTAGCGCTCCACCAATTGAAAAAACCATCCCCATATATAAGGGGTTTAAAAATCCACCTGTAAAAATGGTTTTTTCAAGTAATAAACTTGCTGCAATACCTGATAACGTCACGTGACTTAATGCATCCGCAATAAGAGATAAACGACGAATAACAACAAACACACCAATTAGCGGTGCAACAAGTCCAATTAAAATACCTGCGTATAAAGAATTACGTAAAAAGTCATATTGTAAAAAATCTTGTATCATTATATCCTCCCGTGATGCTCATGTTCGTGTTCTAAACGATGAACATGATGTCCATATAAGACGGACATTTCTGCATCTTCTAACTCTCGGAACTTCTCTACATTTCCATGGAAATGTAGATGTTGGTTTAGGCATGCAACATGTGTTACTTTTTCGGTAACAGCTCCCATATCATGAGTAACAAGAATTAATGTGATTCCCAACCTTTTGTTTAAATCCTCTAATATTTCGTAAAAACTTTCCACATTTTTTACATCAATTCCAACAGTAGGCTCGTCTAAAATAAGCAATTCAGGATCACTAACGAGCGCACGAGCAATAAATACACGCTGTTGCTGTCCACCAGAAAGCTCTCCAATGTTACGACCTTGAAACTCACTCATCCCTACATCAGCAATTGCTTTTTCTACCTTTTTCTTATCTTCTTTTGTGAAAAAGCGAAAAAGCCCTTTTTTCGAAACAAGTCCCATTGACACAACTTCAGAAACAGTTGCTGGAAAACCAGAATTGAAACTATTTGCCTTTTGGGATACATAACCAACTTTGTTCCATTCCTTAAACTTCTTACTATCAACGCCAAACACGCGAATGCTTCCTTCTTTTGGCTTTAAAACGCCTAATAAACACTTAAGTAAAGTTGATTTACCTGAACCATTCGGTCCCACTAAACCTAAAAAAGCTCCCTTCGGAACTTGCAAATTAATATTTTCTAACACATTCCGATCTTCGTATCGGAATGTTAAACCTTCAATCTCTAATATATTATTCATAGCATCTCACCTATTTTAATTCAGAATGATTCCGATTTATATCTATTTGAATTATAGTACAGCTTATTATAGTTGTAAACCAATCTGCCTAAAATATATCTATTTTTTCAAGAAACCTTACTATTATAACAAAAAGCAGAGAAAAATTCTCTGCTTTCGAAAAATATTCCTATAAATTTTTAGTGAATAGCCGATTTAAACTTACCACCATTTGTCTCTTGCGTGTTCATAATCGTCACAAACGCATTTTCATCAATTTCATGCACAATTGATTTTAACTTCGTCACTTCTAGACGCGTTACAACTGCATAAATAACTTCTTTTTCTTTATCCGTGTAACCACCTTTTGCTACCAGCTTTGTAGTTCCACGGCCAAGACGATGCAAAATCGCGTTTGATACTTCCTCGTATTGATCAGATACAATTAAAACCGCCTTCGTTTCATCTAGCCCTTGAATTACTGTATCGATTGTTTTAAATGCAATATAGTAGGTCATAACAGAATACATCGCTTGTTCCACACCAAACACAAATGCTGCCCATGCAAAAATAAATAAGTTCACAAACATTACGAATTCACCAACAGAGAACGGTAATTTCTTCGTTAATAAAATCCCCATAATTTCAGTTCCATCTAACGACCCACCATGACGAATTACAAGTCCTACACCAAGACCTAAAATAAGCCCACCAAACACTGTCGCTAAAATAGGTTCTGTTGTAAATGGTGGCACCGCATGTAACGTTGACTCAATGAAAGCTAACGCTACAATACCAAATGTCGAAGATAACATAAATGTTTTTCCAATTTGCTTATAACCCGAATACATAAATGGGATATTGAGAACAACGACTAAAGTAGAAAAACTTAACCACCAAATGTTAGGAGTAAGATAATCTAATATAAGAGAAATACCAATAATTCCACCATCAATAATTTTATTTGGCATTAAAAATAGTTCAATCGCTACCGCCGCGCATGCTGCTCCAAAAATAATCATAACTAAACGATAAATGAGATGAATAACACTTTCTTTTCGATGTTGCTTTTGCTCCATAGGTCCTCCCTTTACTCTTTTTCTGTAGTTTTGTCCTTATATTATAACATACGCTTCTTTTCCTCATGAAAAAAGAAACTCCATACGAATATGTACAAGCTATATGCTCATATATTTCGATAGAAGAACACGTGAAGGAGGATAACAAGATGAACCTCATAAAACAAATTGTTAATAAAAAATTAAATCATATTTCTACAAAAGAGTTATTAAAATATAGCAAAGAATATGAAGTTTCTATTACGACTGCACAAGCTGACCAAATCGTTTTACTTATGAAAGGTAAAAATATTAATATTTACGATAACAACGAGCGACTAGAGCTCTTAAAACAGATCGCAAGAGTAACTTCCCCTGCCACTGCCCAACAAGTAAATACATTATTTCAGCAACTACTAAAATAGGGAGGGGATTTCCCCTCCTTATTGTGCTTTAATTTTTTCAAGAATCCCTTCATCAAAATTACCGTTTTTCAGCATTTCGATTTCCAATTTGTATGGTGGTTTCTTATCTTTTTTATCTTCCCCTACATACGGTGTTTCAAGAATTTTTGGTACATGCATTAACTGTGGATGATGTACAATGTGATGCAATGCTTTATACCCAATGTGACCAAATCCAATATTTTCATGACGGTCTTTTCCTGCTCCGCGTACATTTTTACTATCGTTAATATGAAGTACTTGTAAACGATCTATACCGACGATCTTATCAAATTCGTTTAACACGCCGTCAAAGTCATTTACAATATCATATCCTGCATCGTGCGTATGGCACGTATCAAAGCATACAGATAGCTTTTCATTATATTTTACACCATCAATGATTTTTGCAATTTCTTCAAAGCTACGACCGCATTCTGTTCCTTTTCCTGCCATCGTCTCTAATGCAATGTTAACCGTCTGTTCTGGCGTTAGTACTTCATTAAGCCCTTTAATAATTTGTTGAATACCAGCATCTGCTCCAGCACCAACGTGCGCTCCTGGGTGAAGAACAATTTGTTTCGCTACACCTAATGCCGATGTTCTTTCAATTTCCATACGAAGGAAGTCTACACCTAATTGGAATGTTTCTGGCTTTGTCGTATTCCCAACATTAATAATATACGGTGCATGGACGATAATCTCCTCAATTCCATTCAGCTCCATATGTTTTCTTCCTGCTTCTATGTTCAATTCTTCAATTGGTTTTCTTCGTGTATTTTGCGGTGCACCTGTATAAATCATAAACGTCGTTGCACCATATGAAACAGCCTCTTCACTTGCTGCTAATAACATTTTCTTACCACTCATGGAAACATGAGATCCAATCTTTAACATACAATCACCTCTTCAATATACAATAGATATAATGATAGCATAATTTGTAGAAATATGTAGTGAATTGTTTGTTCACAAAAGACGCACTACACAAATTTATTTGACTATTTAAACAGACTATACTCTTCATTTAAATTAGCGGGATTAAAAAAAGATAAGGGAAACCCCTTATCTTTTTTTATTGCTATATTTTCTCTTCACTTTGTCACGTTCTGTTGCAAGTTTACGTTTATAGTTTGGTTTTACTTTTTTCGGTTTTTTAATAACTTTCGTTGCCATAACATCAAGTTCGTCATTTGGTTTTTTACGGCTCTTACGACGACGACGCTCACCTAAATCCGCCCACTCATCTCCACGTAAATCTACATGTTTAAACTCGATATGACGTTGTTTTTCTAAGCTATCTAACGCTTCTTCGTTTGCTGGATCATAAATCGTCACTGCAATACCAGAATGCCCCGCACGTGCTGTTCTTCCAACGCGGTGAACGAAGAAATCTAAATCTGATGGTAGCTCATAGTTAATAACATGGCTAATCCCTTCAATATCAATACCACGTGCTGCTAAATCAGTCGCAACAATATATTGGAATTCAAGGTCACGAATTTGTTTCATCATTTTTTTACGATCACGTGGTGATAAATCCCCGTGAATTCGTCCAACTTTTAAGCCGCGTTCCATTAATCCATCAGCAACTTGATCCGCCATCTTTTTCGTATTCGTGAAAACAACTGCTAAATACGGTTTAAATTGAAGTAGCATTTTATTCACTAAATCAATTTTATTACGATGTTTAGAAGGCACTAAATAGTGTTCAATGTTTCCAGCTGCAACTTGTTTTGGATTGATATGAATATGCTCTGGATTCTCCATATATTTCTTCAGAAACGGTTTTAGTTTTTGAGGAATTGTTGCAGAGAAAACTAGCATTTGCAAGTTTTTAGGCATACGTGCTGCAATTTTATCTACATCATGAATAAATCCCATATCAAGCATTAAGTCTGCTTCATCGACAATAATCGTATTTGCTTTATGAACAAATAATGCTTGTTCTTCAACTAAGTCTTTAATACGCCCTGGTGTCCCAACTACGATATGAGGTTGTTTTTTCAATTTTTCAATTGAACGTTGTTTATCAGTTCCACCAATTAAACAACGCGCTGTAATCATTTGATCTTCCGCACAGAATTTTGTTAATTTCACAATCTCTTCGTAAATTTGTTGTGCTAACTCACGAGTAGGTGCTGTAATAACAAGTTGTACTTCTTCACGGCTTGCATTAATTCTGTTTAATGTAGGAAGTAAGTATGCATGTGTTTTCCCAGAACCTGTTTGGGATTGCCCAATTACACTTACACCTTTTTTCACGACCGGGAAAATTTTCTGCTGAATTCCTGTCGGCTCTGTAAAGCGTAGTTCACGAACTGCATCTATTAAAAATGGTTTAAAATCATACTGTGTAAAAGTTTTTTGTGTCATAAGTTACACCTTCTTTCTAAAATTTCTACTGCGCGCACAAATCAGTCAAGTCTACATTATATCGAAATCTACAAGTAAAATCCATCTTTAGTTTAGGTTTTCACTTCAAAAACTAACCTTCTTCCCTTTTATTGCATATTGTATGTGTATATACCTAACTGAAGAAAGGAGGATTTCTCACATGTTTCCGAAATCCCCTACAAGGCAAATGTATCCGAATCAAGGACAACAACCTTATACACCATATCCCATTCCACAACTACCACCAATGGCACAAAAAAAGAAAGGTTTTCTTGCTAAGCTTTTTAAAAAACACGATCCAACCGAGCCTTTTATGCAAATGGTTCCGCCTTACCGACAAATGGAAGGCCCACCGATGATGCATCAGCAACCACCGCCGCAGCAATATCAACAGCAATATCAGCAGCAATACCAGCAGCAATACCAGCAACAATATCCTCAGCAACATCCACAATATCAACCATACATGCAGCAACATCCTGAGCAAATGATACCGCCTCAAATGTATGAATCAAATGAAACGCGCGGCGGGGCAGCAACTACAGCTGCAGCAAGCAGTGGCATCGGCAGTTTTTTTTCGAATTTAATTTCGAATCCAACTAATATGATAAATAACATCGAAAAAGTATCCCAAGTCGTTCAATCTGTAGGTCCTGTCGTCGAACAGTACGGTCCTATTATGCGTAGTCTACCAAGCATTGTTAAAATCCTCACCTCTGGAAAAAGTACGGAAGAAAATCAAGCGGAAAATGTAACAGAGCCAGTTGAGGTAAAAAGTCCGCCTCCTACACCTCAAAAAAAGAAACGAAAACGAAAGAAAATAGTGATTGAACCTGTAATAGAAAAAGAGTTACCGAAAGAACCAGTTCAACAAACAGCAACAAAACCAAAACTATATGTGTAACAATCCTTTGTTTTCTATCCACTCCTCCTTTATAATGTAAAAGACTATGCACAAAAGTATCCCTTGTTTAGAAGGAGAGGATTACTCATATGAAAATTGTTAAAATTTCCCCTCGTGGTTATTGCTACGGTGTTGTCGATGCAATGGTAATTGCACGTAACGCCGCATTAGATAAATCATTGCCGAGACCCATTTATATTTTAGGTATGATTGTTCACAATAAACATGTTACAGACGCTTTTGAAGAAGATGGAATCATCACATTAGACGGTCCAAGTCGCTTAGAAATTTTAGATAAAATTGATTCTGGTACTGTTATTTTCACTGCACACGGTGTTTCTCCAGAAGTTAAACAACGCGCAAAAGAAAAAGGTTTAACAACAATCGATGCCACTTGTCCAGATGTTACCAAGACGCATGACCTTATCGAAGCTAAGAAAGCGGAAGGGTATCATGTCATTTATATCGGTAAAAAAAATCATCCAGAGCCAGAAGGCGCAGTCGGTATTGCACCTGACATCGTTCACCTTATCGAAAGAGCCGATGATTTAAAAACATTAGAAATCCCAACAGATAAAATTTTAGTAACGAATCAAACAACAATGAGTCAATGGGATGTTCAACATTTGATGGAGGACATTCAAAAAAAATTCCCAACAGCAGAATTCCATAAAGAAATTTGTTTAGCAACCCAAGTTCGCCAAGAAGCTGTCGCTAAACAAGCTGATGTTGCAGACTTAACAATTGTTGTTGGTGATCCGAAAAGTAACAATTCAAATCGCTTAGCACAAGTATCACAAGAAATCGCAGGTACAAAAGCATATCGAGTTGCTGATGTAAGCGAAATCCAATTAGAGTGGCTACAAGGTGTAGAAAACGTAGCTGTTACAGCAGGTGCTTCTACTCCAACTCCAATTACAAAAGAAGTTATCGCTTTCTTAGATCAATATGACCCAATGAATCCCGCTACATGGGAGAGAGTTCGAAAAGTACCGTTACAAAAAATATTACCTCGTGTAAAAGTGAAAAAAGAACAATAATAAAAACCGTTGCCTATATGAGCAACGGTTTTTATTTTTCTTATACAAATGTAAATGGATCTGTATGTAATTGCGAAGCATGAATGTGTACATTGAGTTTCTTTGCATCCACTTTTTCTTGTAATTGCTTTTGCACACCTTGCTTCATTACTTTTTCAACGTTATGTCCTGGGTCAACTATATTTAAACCGAGCATCATCGCATCATGAGCAACATGATAATACATGTCACCTGTTACATATACATCCGCTCCTTTAAATTTAGCTTGATTGATGTATTTGTTACCATCACCACCAAGTACAGCTACTTTGCGCACTTTATCATCTAATTTCCCAACAACTCGTGCACCCTTTACATCTAATGATTGCTTTACATGTTCTGCAAACTGTCCAAGTGTCATTTCTTCTTTTAAGTATCCTATTTTCCCAAGCCCTAATGTTTCGCCTTTGTTATCAAGTGGATACACATCATACGCTACTTCTTCATATGGATGTGCCGTTACCATCGCTTTAATCACTTTTCGTTGTAGTGAAACTGGAATAATCGTTTCGATTCGCACTTCTTCTACGCGCTCTAACTGTCCAGTTTCCCCTACATAAGGATTTGTCCCCTCTTGAGGTACAAACGTACCTGTACCCTTGCTACTAAACGTACAGTGGCTATAATTGCCGATATGACCAGCACCTGCGTCTCCTAATGCTTTTCGTACTTCTTCTGCATGAGTTACTGGCACAAACACAACAACTTTTTTCATTTCTTCCGCATATGTTGGTGCTAGAACTTCTGTATTTTGCAACCCTAACGCCTCAGCAAGTAAATCATTTACTCCGCCCTTGGCAACATCCACATTTGTATGCGCTGCATAAATGGCAATATCATTTTTAATACACGTTTCAATAATTCTTCCGTACGCTTTATCTGTATGAATCGCTTTTAACGGATTAAAAATTAAAGGATGATGCGCGATAATGACATTCGCTCCTAATTGAATCGCTTCCTCCACAACTTCCTTCGTTACATCTAACGCAATCAATACGTGTTGTACAGATTTATTAAGCGCTCCAATCTGCAGACCAATTTTATCTCCTTCCATCGCCAAATGCTTCGGATACATACTTTCAAATAAAGAAATAATTTCATGGCCGTTTGGAATTTTACTCATGATAAAATCTCCCCTATCATTTTCATTTTCGCTTCTACTTCTGCACGTTTCGCTTTTGTTTCTTCAGAATTAGCCGCACGTTCTAACTGTTTTAAAATATTTTGGAAGTTTTTCAATTCCCCTTCCCATTTCTCACCAAAAGCTTCATTTTTCTCTTTTATTAGAAATGGCCCCATAAACAATCCCGCTTGTTTATTTTCCGAGTAAGGTGCTTCGACATTTCCTCGCTCTCCTACTAAAATCTCGTAAATTTTCCCATCTTCTTTTACGATTTTTTCATGGATAAGCTCCCAACCATTTTCAACAAACCATTCACGAATATGATGCGCTGCAATATTCGGCTGTAAAATTAAACGTGTTACACCTTCTAATTTTTCTTTACCACTTTCTAAAATGTCACGAATTAACGCTCCGCCCATTCCAGCAACCGTAATAACATCTACTTCTCCTGGCGCGATAACAGCTAATCCATTCCCTTTACGTACATCTACTTTATCTTGTAAGCCACTTTCAGCTACAGTTGCTTGTGCAGAACGAAATGGTCCATCTACAACTTCTCCTGCAACTGCTTTTGTAGCAATATTATTTATAATTGTATAACACGGTAAATACGCATGATCCGATCCAATATCAGCAACTGTAGATCCTACTGGTATTTCACGCACAACTTCTTCTAATCGTTTTGAAAGCTTTACTTCATTCATGTATTTCCATTACTCCTTCTCTTGTTAGTCTGTCTCCATGATAATGAATTTATAGTAGTTGTTGCAAGCCCATAACAACAATTCATTTCTCTATCATTCATCGTATTTTAGAAAATATAGAAAAACAAGCCCTTTGCATAAGCAAAAGGCTTGTCATACGGGACTTTATTTTTTCTTCGATAACCAATCAGCTACTTTAGTGGCTTGATCAGCTGGAACTATATTGGCAGGCATATTGCCCTTTCCTTTCGAAAGAATTTCTTTAATTTCATCCTTTGAAAGTTTCCCACCAATTTTTTGTAAGTTAGGTCCTACCGCCCCTTGTAACTGATCACCGTGGCAGCTCGTACAGCTTTGCTTCACAATATCCTCTGGTTTTGATGCTGTTTGTGCTGGCTTCCCGCCATTTTTTGCATCAGCTAACTCTTTAGATTTATTTAGCCCCTGAAATGAAAATACAAACATAACGATAATACCTAATGCTGCAATAAGAGCGAACGGAATCAGCGGATTACGTTTCATATCTCTTCTCCCCCCTCTATACCCCTAAATAGTTAGATGATTCAGTCATTTCCATTGTACTTGAAAACGCTCTATCAGAAAAGAGTAAACTACTACTTGTTAAAAATATTCCATAAATTCAGTTTATTGTTTTTTATTGTCATATAGCTTATTATTTCGATAATTATTAACGTTTCTCATTTTTGTATAGAATAAACAAAATTAATCGAAAAATCGAAAAATGCGCATTTGCAAATCAAAAGACAATTCTGTAAAATAAATTACAAGAAATTGTAATCGTTGCCGATAGCTAAATTTTAACAAAAATTAACAAAATAAAAAAGTTTACTTCACAAAGGTGAAGTAAACTTAAAAAATAACCTATTCTAAGAAATCCTTAAGACGCTTACTACGACTTGGATGTCTTAATTTGCTAGGTGCTTTTGCTTCA
>NZ_QPEL01000110.1:0-8363 GCF_008368965.1 Bacillus sp. AY2-1
TATTTTTATACAATAAATTATTTAATCATTATATAAAAATGGAGTGAATTTAATTGTCGTTTTTAAAAAACAGTAAAATTGGCACAACACTAAACGCAATGGTAGTTATAGCAAGTGTCTCTTGTATTATATTATCTATACTAGGGTTTTGGGGCCTTAAAAAAGGGGAGCATGCTTCTACTACTATGTATGAAGATAGTTTATTACCAATCCAGTGGATAGGAGCTATAGAGTCTAATTTTTATCTGATCAATATGAATGTAAAAGAAACGATCCTATCAAAAGATGAAAAACGAATAAAGGAGCTTTTAAATGAAATAGATGTAGCTCGTACAGAAACTGATCAGTTATTAAAGAAGTTTGAGACTAGAGTTAGTTCTAGTAGAGAAAGGGAATTGTATAACACATTTTATACAATATTTAAAGAATTAAGAACACAACTGAAAAACGTGCAAGATTTGGGACAATCTAATAATGATGAAGCATATGCTTATTACCTAAAAGAGGTTGACCCTAATATGAAAAAGTCAATTCAGGCTATTCGTGAACTTATCCAATTTAATAATAATAATGCAGATCAATTACAAAAAAATAATACTGACAGTGCAACAAATACCATGATGCTATTTGTTAGTATCTCTATTATAGCAATTGCAATTGTTATTTTTATTGGCTATATCATTAAAAGTGCGATTAAACAACCAATTGTACTATTAGAAAGAGATATGGAGCGAGTATCTGAAGGTGACTTAACGATACGTACTACCTATAAATCAAATAATGAATTGGGAAGCATTGTGAAGTCTTTTAATAGTATGCTGGATAACTTACAACAATTAATTGGAGAAGTAAAAATCACAACGCAAGAGGTCATTTCTTCTACCAATGGAATGTTGCAAGATACTACACGAGCATCTCATATATCAAGAGAGGTAGTTCAAACTATATTCGAGGTTGATAAAAAAATAGAAGGACAAGTTACTAGTATTCAAGAAAGCTCTTCATCAATGGAAGAAATTGCGACTGGAGTTCAAACAGTAGCTGAATCTTCAGCAACGGTTACAGAAGTGGCTGTCACAACAACAGAACAAGTCAATTCTGGTAGTGAAGTGATAAAACAATCTATACTTCAAATGAATAGTATTCATGAGGTTGTTGAAGAAACTTCTAAAGTAATTGAGAGGCTTGTTACACGTACGCAACAAATAGATAAAGCTCTGGATGCAATCACTAATATTGCTGAACAAACAAACCTACTTGCCTTAAACGCATCAATTGAAGCTGCACGTGCTGGAGAAAACGGAAAAGGATTTGCAGTAGTGGCAGCGGAAGTTGGAAATTTAGCTGAGCAGTCTAAAACATCTGCATATGAAATCAATCATTTAATACAAGCCATTCAAAAAGATACAAAAGATACAGTTGCTGCAATGCAAAAAGGCCAACAAAAAGCTTCAGAAGGAAAAGAAACAGCTAATAAAGCAGATCAAGCATTCTCATCTATTATGTTGGCTATTAATAAAATCACTAGTCAAATTCAAGAAGTATCTGCAGCGACAGAAGAAATGTCTGCGGGTACAGAAGAAGTCAATGCCTCTATGTCGAGTGTTTCTGAAACTGCTACGCAAGTAGCTAAGGAAACAACTCAAACTGTACAGTCTATCCAATCACAAGCAGCATCAATCGAGGAGATATCGAATCAATCTAACAAAATAAAAGAAAAAGTAGAAGCATTGTCAGCATTAGTTTCAAAATTTACTATCGAGAAGCAAGACAAAGAGCAATCAAATATAATGTAAGAACAATAAAAAAGACCATCGTAACTTTGAAGTGAACCCCGAAAACGGGACACCAATCAAAAAACCTAAACCACTTGTTCCCTAAATTCTTTAGGGGATAGGTGGTTTAATTTTTCTTGAATTCGCACACAATTGTAGTAATGAATGTATTCTAGCACAATCTTTCGCACAGTTGTGTTGGATACTTTTGTTATCTTTTGTGAATAGAAAGCTTCACTTTTTAAATGACCAAAGAAGCTTTCCATGACGGCATTATCATGGCAATTTCCTCTCCGGGACATGCTGGTGATCATGCCGTTTTCTTTGGCATACGCTTGAAATTTTTTTGCTGTATAAATGCTTCCTTGATCCGAGTGAAGAAGGACATCTTTTACTTTTCGCCCTCTCATTGCTTGTTTCAATGTTTTCATCGCTAATGTCAGTGTTTGTGATTCGCTGATGACACAACTAATAATTTCACGATTAAAGGCATCCATGATCGTTGATAAATACAAGGTACGCTCTCCAAATAAGAGATACGTCACATCCGTAAACCACTTTTCATTTGGTTTGGATGCATCGAATTGGCGCTCCAATCGATGAGGGGCTACCATTGGTTCCGCACCATTGATATATTTCTTTTTCTTTCGACGCACTTTTGAAAGAATATGATTTTGTCTCATGATTCGTAATACTTTTTTATAATTGACACACAGTCCCATTTTTCGAAGAGTAGCGGTCACTCTTCGATATCCATACCGGAATTTATGCCTAAGACAGACGTCCTTTACTTTTTTTTCTATATCATCTTTCAGATCTTCCGTGCGTTGTAACCAACGATAAAATGTAGAACGGGGTAATTCTAATACGTTACACAAGTCTTTTACCGTTATTTTTGTTTGTACATTTCTCCATAAAGTAACTACAGTTTCTGGTTTCAGCCCCTTTCGATTTCCAGATACTTTCCCCATACAAGTAATTTTGTTTTTAGATGTTTATTTTCTAAACGTAGCTGTTCTAATTCACTGAGCTCTTTTGGTCCTTTTCCATAAGAATATTGTTTTCCTACAGGTTGTTGAAAGCGATACGTTTGATCTGTACGATACCATTTCATCCATGTCTTAATTTGGGAAACATTTTTAATTCCGAGTTTCTCCATAATCGCACGATTTGAATAACCGTCTTTCTTCATTTTAATGACTTTCCACTTTGTTTCTTCTGGGTAATGAACTCTTGTCTTCAAACGAAAAACACCTCCAATGAATTTGCATACTTAGTATGCGAATTCAGGAGGTGTTTTTTTCATGTACCACTATTCGGGTTCACTTCACTTTTATAAAGTACAATGGTTTTTTTATTGAATAGATGTTCTAAAAATTCTTCAGATCATTAAATACAAAAATCACATTAATTTTTGTTTTAATTTAATTGTTAATAGAACAGTAGATGTATTTCTAATAAAGTCCTTTGAAAAATAATATAGTTGTTTAATTCTTATTGAACTAACGGTGCAGGATAGTTGAATAAGGATGATGATATACTTAAGGGGGAATGTACTTTATTTTATAATTTATGAGGTGGAAAATGGACTCTTTAGAATTAAACAAATCTAAATATATTGTCTCTAATATCAAAGAAATTTTGCATAAAAAGCTTATTCTTGATAAACCGTTAACTAAAGATGAAGTAAAAAAATTAAACCTAGTGAATCCCCCTGTATACGAAAATGAGAAGTATCTCATGCAAAAACGGTGGTTTTATAGTATTAATATCGGGGAATGGGAAGATGTGGATATTAATATTCAAGGGAATAATGAAAATCCCGATGTGGAGATCATCGAAATGGCGGAAAAAACATTGAATGAACTCCATCTACATATAAGCTGTGCATTAAAATATTTACAGAAATTCTTCCCTAATCAAGAAATGAAGAACTACTATCTATCCACAATATGTTTTGGAAAGATGGTTAATTTTGACGATTATATATTTTCTGGGTTTAGTTTAGCTTTTATTTATGATGGTCACTTTGAGTTTCAATATAAAGTAAAATTTAAAGACGATGGATGGCCTATTGGTTTTGAAGGTGGGCCACTTTAATAATAATAGATAATTTTTTCTTATGGAATAAAAATATTAATTAAATTTGTTACAGAATAGATAGGCATCTTATGATGCCTTTTCTTTATAAATAAAAGTAACGTAGTATTTAAACCTATACGTTCACACAAGATTAAATGTATTTAGTTCTGTAAATCTGTAAAATTTTAGTTTGGATTTTCTTGGCCCAATCAAGTACCAAAAATGAAAGTTTAGACTTTCTTGTCTAAATAGTTTAGAGTTTCATGTCCTTATTGTACAAAGACATGAAAGCAGGAACTGATTTTATAGTGTATAATGCTGAATTATCTACAGATACATCTCATGTAGTACCCATTTTCTTGTCTGCATATGGAGACAAGAAAATGGGTACTTCTTTAAAAAGAGACACCAAAGTGGGTACTTTGTAAAAATAGCAAATACTAAATAGATGTGAAGTTGAAATCCAGTTCTATATTAGTAACAAAAATATTCATGAAGGATTTACTTTCTTATCTCATTAGCAGGACATGAGAGTTTAAACTTCTTTTAATTTTTCCCATTCTTATCTTGATAGGTATAGGAAAGGATTCCACAAACACCAAACAAGCTTGACAACAAGAGATTACAAGTGTAATATTCAATTGTGGATTACAAACGTAATCAAAGGAGGGTGTAATTTAAACTAATGAAAGAATTACCTAAAATTTCGGAAGCTGAATTAGAAATAATGAAAGTATTGTGGTCAAACTCTCCACAAACGGCAAATGAAGTCATTGAAGCGTTGGAGGTAAAAATGGATTGGAAACCGAAAACGATTCGAACACTGATTAATCGATTAGTTCACAAAGAAGCAGTGGCTTATCATCAAGATAAAGGGCGTTTGTACTCTTATTATCCTTTGGTATCGCAAGATAGTTATTTACAAGTAGAAACGAAATCTTTACTTAAACGTTTCTATGGTGCAGCATTTAAACCTTTACTTGTAAATTTCTTAAAAGAAGAAAAGCTGTCTTCAGAAGATATTAACGAACTTAAACGTATTCTGGATGAGAAAACTGAGGAAAATCAGAGGAAGGATAGATTATAGTGATAGAAAAATTTATAAATATCTATCTACCTGCTTTTTTTGATTGGATGATTGAGACTTCCATTATGGCTAGTATATTAGTGGGCCTAATCTTGTGTATCAAGGTCTTGTTTAGAAATAAGTTAACTCCACGTTGGCAATATATGCTATGGATCATATTAATTCTAAGACTTGTATTACCTTGGTCGCCAGATAGTTCTTATAGTATCTACTCTGTACTTACTTACAAGAATAATGATGCATTTATTTCTAGCCAAAACCCTGTAGCTAATTTTCTTACAAAAGAACGTATGCAAGAATTAAAAGATATAGACGATACAAAGGTCCTCACAAAAGAAGATACTTATACCTCAAGTTCAACAAAAACTGCTCAGGCAAACAAGACACAAACAGGCATGAATGAAAAGCAGGATGATAAGACGATTTCATTCTATACAATCTTTATGTACATTTGGCTTACTGGCGTTATCCTTCTAAGCGTTGCTACTTTTATAATGAACAGGCGTTTATTACTTTACATAAAAAAACAACCTATTATTACAGACGAGAAGATTGTCCAGATTTTTGAAAAGTGTAAGCAATCTATGTCTATTCAACGGAATATCCCTCTATTTGTATCTGGAAAGGTTTCCAGTCCAACAGTGTTCCGATTTATTCGTCCCAAGTTGTTATTGTCAACTGTACATATGGAGATATTAGATGAACAACAGTTACGATATATTTTTTATCATGAATTAGCTCACATCAAGCGAAGAGATGTTGGTGTGAACTGGCTTATGCATGGCTTACTCATTTTAAATTGGTTTAATCCCATTCTATGGTATGCCTACTCATGTATGCGGGAAGATCAAGAACTAGCATGCGATGCATTAGCTCTTACATGTATAGATTCAGAGGAACAAATTGCGTATGGACATACTATTATTAGTCTATTGGAACACTACTCAAGTTATTATCAAGTACCAAGTATAGCAAATTTTAGTAAAAACAAGAGAGCGTTAAAAAGGAGAATTCTAATGATTAAAAAATTCCAAAAAAAATCATATCGTTGGTCTGCGATAGGGGCTGTGGCAGTGATTGCAGTATCATCTGTATCCTTATTAAACGCCCGTGCTGATCAGCCGACTAACCCTGAGAAACAACAATTAGAAGTGAAAAATAATATGAAAGAATTAAAAACACAAACCGATATTCCTATACAGCAAATTGTAGAAAAAATGATTGGTACAAAAGAACAGGCAAATGCAGAATTTTTTATTTCAGAGGGAGATTATAATACTTTACTTACAGAACTTGGGGTGGCACGAAATCTGTTTACGAAAGAAGAATTTGAACGATTTATTGATTTAGAAACAGTGGCATCTACTTTAGGTAGAAAAGAAAAGTTAGACCCAGAAGAGGAAAAAAAATATGAGAAAAACAGTGAAGAAATTGGACCATTTAGAGATAAAATTTATTCGCATTTTAGATTAACTAAAAAGGAAGCACAGAAATATCTTGATTTTCCAATTAAGACCCCAAGTTATGTGGTAAAAGGGTATAAATTAACTGGACAAGATGTTCAAACACCGATGACTACTGAAAAAATGAATCCCACTATTGTTTCTCAATATCAAAATGAAGATAATGTGTATTTTGTGTACCAAACTGCAGATACTGATCAGGGAGAAAATTTGTCGAACAAAGTAACGGAGTATAATGAAAAGGTAACAAATTATGAATTAGAAGGTGCAAAAATAAGCTTAAAAGAAAGTCTCGATACAGAGGAACACTATAAATTCATGCAAATGATTGTTCCTGCAAAAGGAAAGAATAGCGCTTATCAAGTCATAATTCTTGCAGGTGATTTAAGTAAAGAAGAAACAGAGAAAGTTATGCTGTCCTTTCTAAAATAAAAATAGAGTCTCAGGATCCCGTTCTTGAGGCTATATTTTTTAGCTTAAACGAAACTTATAAGTGGGAAGAGAAATTAGTATAGTCTATATAATAAAAAAGTAAAATGATATTTAGTTTTGCTAGCTTGATTGAGGTGGATAAAAAATAACAATTTAAAACATAAATTGAATCTAGGTAGGTATATTGTATGGAGAACAGGAGGGAGTATGGTTCAAAAAGAAGTAATGGAAGAATACTAGCAAATGGTGATGTATTTTAACACTATCACCTGGATTGAGAAGTAAAACCTCATCATTTAGATATAGTTTTACGTGCCCTTTTATAATAAATGCTATTTCTTCACCTTTATGTGCCACAGGCTCCATAGATGAAGCGGTTTGAGGTAGCAGATTGATTAAAGCCAATTCCAGTGATCCATTGCTCAATCTTACTTAACATGGAAGGCGTTGTATCAGCTATTTCAGCTAAATGTTTACTAGTTAATCCTGCACCTTTTCGAAATGCCATAATTTTTTGAACAACATTAATATTGTTCATATAAATAATCTCCATTAAATGAGTGGAGTATATTAAATTAAAATTAATTTTATTTACTTATACTTAATATAATGTTAATATATATTTAATTAAAATAAATTAAGATTAATTTTCAAACTGTCAACTGATGCGAAAACGTGGAAAAAAATCTACTTAGAAGTAAAGAGATTACTGTTATTGAATATACAACAGACTATAGTAAAGCGGTAGAAAAAGAAGAATACAAGCTAATAATGTATTCTTAAGTTTTTAAAGGACGTGAAATGAACATGAAACCAGTTTTAAAATATATAATTATTTCCCTTGTTTTTTCAATAGTAGGGGTGTGTTGGGCGCTGTTTGACATCTTTATGTTAGATGCAGACTGGCTATTGATTTGGATAGGTGTATTAATGGCATATCTATCGTTGTATATTGTGATAGGTCTATATAGCAGAAAAACGTACGACTCAAAATTGACTAAAGTGCTTCTAAAAACAATAATTACAACCTTTAGTTTTGGAGCATTAGGAATATCATTCGGAGTTGTGCACGAGATATTAGGACCATTGAGTCTTACTTTAATGACATGGTATTGGTTTATAATGATATTTTTATATTTAATACCCATAATATTATTATCGATTTTAGTATTGGTAAATAGTAAAAATCATAATTTCCCTGGGGTATATAGTATACTTATACTTCTAAATATACTTCTTACGTTATGGCCGTTATTTATTAATTTTATGGGATCTGCTATGAATGCAAGTGCAGGATGGTAGTAGCTCACAGATTATAAAAAGATTAAAAGAAAAAGGTTATGAATTTAAAGATTATAACCGAATATAAAAAAGTATGAATAAGTTAAATGAATGGAATAAGAAATTAATATAGGATTTAAATATTTGTAAGAGTGTGTTTAGCTAAATATATAACAACACGCTCTTTTAACTGGCTATTTTTTATTATTTAATTTTTAAAAAATAATATTGATTAAATGAAAA
>NZ_QPEL01000111.1:0-2202 GCF_008368965.1 Bacillus sp. AY2-1
AATAAGCTAAGCGCATTATATGTATTTAAACTACATAGGCTAAGAAAAAATAAATAATATATCTTTTGAGAGGAGAAGTATATGCATGGAAATTTTGTATCTTTGGATTGAAAAATATCAAGAGGGAACCATTAATAAACAGGGGTTTAATTTTAGTAGTCAATATAGATTTCAGTATAATCCTAGCATTGGAGAGCTGAATGTTCAGGAAAATCCAAACTACTTGTCTTATTTTTTTAACGAGGGAAATCAATATGATTCATCAATAGGATGGATTCAAAATATTACAGCAATCATTGGAGAGAACGGAACTGGTAAATCAACTATTCTAGAATTTATTATGGATAATTTGACTATCAAAGATGAAGATGAAAGAAAACCTGCATCTAAAGAAGAAATCCGGTCAGTGATTGTGCTGCAAAATTCAGTAACAATGGAGAAGATAGTTTATCACCATGAAGCATTGGAGATTAAGTCTGGTAGTTATAAAGAATATGAATTAGAGCTAATTCCATATGTCAATGAGGAGAATGATGGTTACTGGATTAGAAAAACTATTGTACCAAAAATGAAAGACACTACATTTATCTTTTTTTCTAATATTTTTGATGCAAAAAAGGTTTTTAATCCATTCCAAAAGGTTATAAATCTCTCTACCAATTATTTGATTCGTGATGATATAGGTATAAGATTCAAAGAAACTTCATTAAGTGAATCCCTGATGCATCGATATAAAGAGATTGAAAGGCAAATTGAATTTGTTTTCAAATCTTCACTTAAGTATGAATTTGTACATGAAATCCCAGTTCCTACAAAAGTAGAAATTATGTTGGCTGATGAAGAACGTAAAATTTGGAGAAAAATAGAAAACGCAACAGATCAGTTAGGTTCTTTTTTTAATTGGTTTTCGGAAAATTTTCAAAACGTTGTGTATGACGTTCCAACAAGAGAAAGTTCAAGTTATTCTGAATTCCGTCTCTCATTTTATTTTGCCATGGTGCAACATTTATATATGGAAATACTAGGTGCCTCTGCAAAATTTCGTGAAAAAATTGCAGAGTGGCTAGAAGAAACGAAAACATATCATGATAATAATTTTTTACATATCCAGCTCATGTTTACACATTTGTTGAATAAATTGGACGAATTTATTGGTAGAAATAATCAGGATAAAACAGGAAATGAAAAAAGTGTTTTTAATGATGCTGAGATTGCCAGAACTTTAATTAAAAATATGTATAATGCTCTAATTTCCATGGATGAATGTTTACAAGAAGGGTGGGCTCAGGAAGAGGATTTTGATACAATCACTATGAAATTAAAAATGGAACATCAAGAAAAGTTCCTAAAGTTCTATGGTTATTATAAAGAGTCTTATAGAAGTCATCCGTATCTAAATTTTGATTGGCTAGATCTTAGTTCTGGCCAAAAGGCAATGCTTAATCTATTTGCTCGTTTTTATACTACGGTTAATGAGGAAAGCTATAAATCAATTAATGTAAATGATAACTTGATAATCTTGATTGACGAAGGGGAGCTATATTTTCATCCGCAATGGCAAAAAAAATTTATTCAGCTTTTAATCCGATTTTTAACGAAATTATATAAAGGTAAGAGAATACAGTTGATTTTAACATCAAATTCACCGTTTATTATTTCTGACCTACCTAGTTCTAACGTCATTTTTTTAGAGAAGACTCCAGATGGAATGGAGGTAATTGATGGATTGGAAAATCATCAACAGACTTTTGCTTCAAACATTCATACCTTGTTGGGACATTCTTTTTTTATGAGAGAGGGTTTAATTGGTTCTTTTGCAAAAGAGAAAATAAATAATATTGCCAACCTTTTAATTAATGGGAGTAAAAAGGAAGTTGATGATAGGAAAGAAGAAATTGAAAAAGTTATTCAAGTTATTGGAGAACCATTAATTAAAGACCAACTTTTAAAAGAGTTAGAAGTGCATGCTAAGGTAAAATTATTAACAATAAATGATGAAATTGAATTTATAAAAAAGCAACTGAGTAAACTGGAAGGTAAAAAGAAATGATATATATTCATCGAAATAACTTTTCAAGATTAGCTATGGATCATTATAATAATTATTTTTTAAAATTAGGGCTAGATAAAAAACTATGCAACCTTTTTGAGGAAGAGAGTAATCCCATAAAAAAATCTTTTTACAAAAGGTTATATGAAGAT
>NZ_QPEL01000112.1:0-17619 GCF_008368965.1 Bacillus sp. AY2-1
ACCAGCGGTAAAAGGCTCAGCACCGACAGTGAGTCAACCAGCACCGAGTGTACAAGGCTCAGCACCGACAGTGAGCCAACCAGCACCGAGTGTACAAGGCTCAGCACCGACAGTGAGCCAACCAGCACCGAGTGTAAAAGGCTCAGCACCAACAGTGAGCCAACCAGCACCAAGTGTACAAGGTTCAGCGCCAGTGATGAGTCAATCCGCACCAGCGCTACAGCGCTCAACACCGACAGTGAGTCAACCAGCACCAAGTGTACAAGGTTCAGCACCAACAGTGAGCCAGCCAGCACCAGCGGTACAAGGCTCAACGCCAACAGTGAACCAGCCAGCACCGAGGGTACAAGGCTCAACACCGACAGTGAGCCAACCAGCACCAGCGGCAAAAGGTGCAGCACCGACATTGAGTCAAAAGAAAGTTGTTCTGCAAGAAAATAAGGTTATTCAAAAGACTGAGGTTGTACAAGAGACAGAGGTAATTCAAAGAAATCATGTGAAGCAAGAAACAGGAAGTGTCTCACAAGAAAATAATAAGCAGACTGTATTACAAAGTGAACGTTTGGATGATAATGCTGAACAAAAGTTTAGCGTTCATGAAGATATGTAAGTACTAAATAATAGAAAGGTGAAGATGTAATTGAGTTATGAGATCCCTAAAGAGATAAAATCACCGATTAAATTAATTTTCTCATTGTATGCAAAGGATCTATCCATCATCGGCGTAGGAACACTTTTCCTATTAAATGTTGGAAGTGAATTTGTCCACAATTGGTTTACCATTCCCTACTATATAGTAGGGTTTGGTGCTTTACTTTTTATGGTTATGAGTTCTTCTACGAATCCAGGAAAACGAAATTATGTTGCTTTATATTTTTTAATTAAGCGTAATAAAACTACTTATCATCCTATTGATGCTAATGCGATAGAAAATGAATCTAAATACTCGAATGAAAATAAGGAGGAAGAGAGAAATGAGTACAGATCAAAAATTAAATGACGCTGCAGGTGTTCCAACAATAGTTGTACCTGTAATAACAGATGAAGAAAAACCAGAGAAATCTGGTTTTTTTTCTATAAAGAAGAAAGAAAAGAAGCCGAAAAAGAAAAAGAATATAAAGAGCGGAAAAAAAGAAAAAAAGCCAAAGGTTCGAGTGCCAAACCAAACGATAAGTATGCTTCCTTTTGTACGATATGAGGGGAATCATATTGTTCTAAAAAATGGAGTCATGGATATTTTACAAATTACAACTACTGATTTAAATACCCTAAATGAATCGGATGAAATGATGATGATCTATCAAAGGGTTAGGTACATGCGGAGTTATGCGTATGATTATAAAGAAGTATCTTTAAATTTCCCTTCTAATACATCTATCCAACAAGAGTATTGGAGAAAA
Organism: Bacillus sp. AY2-1; assembly: GCF_008368965.1. Classification (NCBI taxonomy): domain Bacteria; kingdom Bacillati; phylum Bacillota; class Bacilli; order Caryophanales; family Bacillaceae; genus Bacillus; species Bacillus sp. AY2-1. The sequence goes on from NZ_QPEL01000112.1 coordinate 1,401, forward strand.
AAAAGAGAAGAAACGCAAGATCCAATTAATCACAAATATATTGATCGTAAACTATTTGAATTGAACTTTTTAGAAGAAAAGAGAACGGATAGGGAGTTTTTCCTATTTATCTATGGTAGTAATAAAGAACAATTATCAGAAAGACGTAGAATGGCAGAAAACCATTTTAAAAATTCTTTTCCATTAGTAAGGATTACAAAAGAAAAGAAAATAGATGTGTTGTGTGTACTAAATAATCAAAATTCTAAATTGTAAGGAGGACTAATCATGGCGTTTGAATTAGCTAATATCATTCCTATGTTAAATAAAAAGAAAAAAAAGGGGGATCAAGATGAAAATAAGCAAAAACAGAAACATGATTTAGAATTTCTTGCAAAGATTCAACCGAAAGGCGGTTTAAGATTTGGTGATAACTTTGTAAGAAAAGGAGACGGTTATGAAGCTTGTATTCACATTGTTGACTATCCTACAAATGTAGATGCAAAGTGGATGAAGACGATTACTACAATGAAGAACGTTATAGTGGTTACAGATGTTTCTACAATGGAGAGAAGTGAGACTGTAACCAATATTAATAAGTCCATGTTAGAACAAAAAATGCGTTTTAGTAATGAAAAACAAGGGATTGCTCAACTAGATGCTGTTCAAAAACATGATGAGTTAACCAAACTATATCATCAAATATCACAATTAGGAGAAGTTATTAAGTTAGTTCATGTTCGTTTATACGTTCATGGAAAAACGACTTTAGAATTAGAGAAGAGTGTTGGAGACGTTTTAACGGAACTGGAGGCACAAAGCTTCAAGGGGACTGTACTTTTAAATGAGCAAGAGCATGAGTGGAAAGCTTTATTTAGCCCGTATGAAGAACAAATTACATACGCAAATAGGAGAGAAGGAAAGGGAATGCCTGGGCTTACATTAGCTGCTGGGCTTCCCTTTCATTATGCACAATTACGTGATCCAAGAGGCTCTTATTTAGGGACTACATTTACGGGTGGTAGCGTGTTATTTGATTTGTTTCATAAAGATAAGCAACGTAGATACTATAATGGTGTACTTATTGGAGAAATGGGTTCAGGGAAAAGTACACTTCTTAAAAAGTTGTTTTTAGATAATAAAATTAGAAATAACTTTATTAGGGGATTTGATGTAACAGGAGAATTTGAGACGTTAATTAAAGAAGTAAACGGGCAAATGGTGGCACTTGATGGTACACAAGGTTTAATTAACCCGTTGCAAATTTATCGTTCAAGGATAGACGATGAAGATAAAAAAACAATGGAAGAAATAGAGACACATTCTTTCTTACAACATCTTTCTAAGGCAGCTACTTTTTATTGTCTGTTATCTCCACAAGTTACAGATGCGGATATCCAGGAGTATAAAAAAGTACTTAGAGAGTTCTATGAATCATTAGGATTCTTAGAAAAAATAAAAACTACAGGTGTAACTAACTTGAAAAATGAAGAGTATCCTATCTTTTTAGAATTACTCGAATATGTAAAGAAAGAGCTGTACTCGAATGTGGAAGAGAGAATTATTAACCCTGGACTATCCCTTTCTAGATCAGCTAGGCTAGAGAAAATTGAATTAGCTCTTGATGATATTGTAAATGGATACGGTCATCTATTTAATGGACATACAACATTAGAAGACCTAACAAATGAACAAGTTGTATTCTTCTCTGTAAAATCATTACGTAGTCTGGAGAAAAAAGTTTTTAATGCCCAAATGTATAATGCATTTAGTTTGATTTGGGATCACCTAATTCAAATTGGTGAACCACAACGTAAAGGAATTTATAAAGATGGCTTTGACTTTGATCTTATAAAACGTTTGTTAGTTATTTTAGATGAATCACATTTAACGATTAATACGAGTAACCCAATTGCGGTAGACTTTATACTGGAATTCGCGCGTGAAGCCCGTAAGTATTTTGGTGGGCTTCTTTTTGCTTCACAATCAGTTCGAGATTTTGTGTCAGATGCAAAAGATAATGAGGTAGCAATTAAAATTAAAACACTATTTGAACTAACCCAGTATAAGTTTGTCTTACAGCAAGATGCGAACTCATTAGATACGCTAAGGTACATTTTCCAAGGTCAGTTATCCGAAAGTGAGCTAAGGCAAATTCCACTATTACAGCAAGGAGAATGTGTTTTAGCCATTAAAGGTGTGCAGAACTTAACAATGACAGTAGAAGCCTCTGAAGATGAAATAAACCTCTTTGAAGGTGGTTTATAAGGCATGGATATTAAAAAAATAATAATAAAAAAGATTTTTTTATGGCTTGGGATTCCTGGTGTTTTAATATTAGGAGTCCTTTTTATTGGGGCCATATCAGCAATATCCATATCTGGTTCTCATAAGTCTTCCGGTGGAAGTGGAGGGGGTTCTGGGTTAATTATAGGTGCTGGTTGTAAATTAACAGGACAGGTTAATCGCACGAAGTTTGATGCAAAAATAAATCAATCTGGAGCGTTTGCGAATCATGCAGATGGATTTATGAAAGCAGCTGAGTCAGCAAAGATTGATCCAGTACTATTAGCAGCTATTGCACTTCATGAAACGGGGTACGGGAAGTCAAATGCGGTTGTTAATAAAAATAATCCTGGCGGATTAATGGACCCAAAAACAAACTGGCAAACCTTACAGATTTTCTCAACTTTGGAGGAAGGGCTTGTATATATGGCAGGGAACTTAAATAGACTTTATATCTCACAAGGACTAACAACTATTGATCAAATCGGTGGGAAGTATGCACCAATAGGGGCAGACAATGATCCTGGTGGGCTTAATAAATATTGGGTTCCAACTGTTACAAAAATTGCTCAAGAATTAGGGGGAGCAATGCAATGTGAGGTTGTAGAGGGTGGAGGAACAGGAGAAATTAAAGTGGATGAAAATATGAAAGGAGACTTTCAATTTCCCTTTGTAGGAATCAACTATGTTGTTACAAGTGATTATGGCGGTCGTTGGGGAACAATTCATGCAGGGATAGATTTAGTGGCGTATCGTGGAGCACCTGTTAGCGCTGTAGGGGATGGAAAAGTTGTAGATGCTCGTTTATCTAGTTCGTATGGAAACATGGTTACAATTCAACATCCTAATGGAGTGTTTACACGTTATGCGCACATGGATGGACTAAATGTAACAACTGGACAAGATGTAAAAAAAGGACAACAGATTGGGATACAAGGAAATACAGGAGACTCAACTGGAACACATCTTCATTTTGAAGCTAGAAGAGGAAATGATTATAAACAAGGAACTTCTTTTGATCCAAGACAGCTATTGCCATTTCCACCAAGTCAATCTGCCAATCACTAAATAAAAGGAGGTTTTCGTTTGTCTGCATTTAAAGTTGGAAGTAATAAAAATAAAATTTACTATGCCATTATGTTAGGAATTGTTGTCATTTTAACCATTTGTTTAACATCAAAAGAGTTTATGTTTAATGATGATCCCATTGTTCAAACTGAATTTAATCGCCCGTTACCTGGATTAAACTATAATACTATTTACCTAAAAAAGTGGGAGTACAATCCAGATAAAGATATAATGCAAGTTCATCTTAAAACAGGAGAAAAAAGTGGAACGTATGTAAGTTCGAAATTATCTTTTACAGCTAAACAAAAAGGAAATGCTAAAGAACTACCAACGAAAGTTGTATTTAATCAAGGGGATATGTATGTTATCCAAATCAGTGAAGTTCCAAAAGAATATAATGTCATAGGTTTATTTGTAAATGAAAAAGCAGAGATTGATTCATTTGAAACTAGTACAACTACCGAAGGTGGAACCATTCAAAAAGCAGAAAATAATAATCTAAAGGAAAAGAAAATTGTTTTAACAGGGGATTATCGAAAAATAAAAACAAACAAAGATTTATTAAGAAAAAATGAAAATGAGTACGCACAAGATGAAACGGAAGAAGAATTACAATCTGTAAAGATAGAAATAAATAATGTAAAGAAAACAATCCCATTACAAGATGAACTAACAGATAAAATTGTAAATGAAATTGAAAGAATTGAAGCAAATAAAGTATATCAAACAGATGATGAAAAAGAAAAAAGTGAATCGGAAATTCAAAAAAGAAAGCTACAAATAGAACAGTATAAAAAGAGAAAATTAGAGCTAGAAAACAAAACTAAAGAGTTAGAAGCAAAAGAGAAAAATCTTCAGAAGAAATTAGAAGATCAGCGTAAAAAGTTTAATTTAGCAGAATGAAATTAAACTATTTTAAAAGATAAAAAGAGATATAAACATTATGAATATAATTATCAGATAATTTTTCGGTTGTATAAAAAAGTTATCTGATATTTTTTTTTGCCATTATATAAGGAATTGTGTTTCAAAATAAAGGTTTGAAAAAGTACATTGAAACTACATTGGATTTACATTGAAACTGCATTGGAAATACATTGAAACCACGCTGAAACTACATTGAATTTCTCTTTCTCATGATATCACGTTTTTGTTAGGCTCTGCCTAACCTGTCACCTTCGGTGATAGCAAAAAACCCTTATGCTCTTTGCAATTAAAATCACTAATTTGGAGGTCTCCCCTATGAATGTGTTAATCCGTGATCTTGATGCTAGTTTAGTGAAACGAATTGATGAACTAGCTAAGGCAAAAAAGATTTCCAGACAGGAATTTTTGCATAGATACATTAGTAATCTTGCTGTACTTCAAGATATGAAAGACTTACAAGATAAACATATAGAATTACAAAAACAAAGCATGATCCTCATAAAACAAAACACACAAACTATGAATCGTATGTTACAAGTTATTGAAGATATTGAATTGGAAAATGAATAAATAAAAATAGTGAAAGGGGCTTAAGTATGTCTAAGAAAAAGATGGATAAGACTTATTATTTAAATGAAACTACAGTTGCTTATATAAAGGAATATGCAGAAGAAAAAGGAATTAAACCAAGCCATGCATTAGAAAGAATTATTGCTGAACATCAAAACCAAAATCATGATTTATTAGAACAAATTAAAGGAGCAGTTAAAGGTGTTATTCATGAAGATTTAGGAAAAATTAGAGCAGGTACAAATCTAACTGATAAACATACAAGAATGTTATTACAATTTGCAAATCACTATTTTACAGTAAATAGATTTGAGCGATTGGCTACAACAAATCAGTTTATGTCTAAAGGCATGGTACAAGCAGAAGAGTTTGTTAAAGATCAAATTTCAAATGCTCGAATGAAAAAGTTAGAAAGAGAAAAAGGCACAAGTGATTCAAATTAGGGAGGTAATATATGAATACGCCTGGTGTAGTAATTAAAAGTCAATTCGTATATTCCAAAAATGATTTTAGTAAAAATCAAGATAAAGAATTCGGGGATTATATTGATTATATCGGAAGAAAAGATGCTGTTGAGAAAGAAAAAAATGAATTTTGTTCTTATCAAGATTATATGGGAAACGAGGAAAAAACGTCTTCACTTTTTACAAAAGAGGAAGACGTAGTTTCACTAGATGGTAAGAATAGATTGAAAGAGGCTTTTAAAACGGCACAAAAAAACAAAAGTGTTTTGTGGCAGGATGTAATTAGTTTTGATAATGAATGGTTAGAGAAACACGGTATTTATAACTCGGAAAGCAAAATGCTAGATGAAGAAAAATTAAAAGATGTAACAAGAAAAGCAATGGATGTCATGATGACGAAAGAACGATTACGTGATACAGCAATTTGGTCAGCAGCCATTCATTATAATACGGATAATATCCATGTTCATGTCGCAATGGTCGAACCAGTACCGAGTGCCGGAAGGATAATTTCCAAAGGCAGATTCAAAGGAATGCATCGAGGGAAAAGAAAACAAAAATCAATTGATGCAATGAAATCAAAAGTAGTAAATAGCATTATGGATCGCAGCGAAGAGTACAAAAAAATTAATGATTTAATACGGAATAAAATTGTTAAAAGTAAAAAAAATGTGCAGCTTTCTGAAAAAAGAAAAATGAAAAAGTTGTTTGCTGAAATTACGAAAGAGCTACCTGAAGATAAAAAGCAGTGGCAGTATAACTATAACTCTATTAGCCATGTAAGGGATAAGATAGATCAATTAAGTGATATGTACATAGAGAAATACCATAAGAAAGAGTTTAAAGAATTAAAAGAGAAATTAGAAGAAGAAATGAAGATTATGAAAGAAGCTTATGGAGGGATGGAAGAAGATAAAAAACGTTATAACCAATTTGGTGATACAAAAGTTAATGAATTATATACTAGATTGGGGAACGCTGTTTTAAAAGAAATGAAGCAGGTAGCAAAAGAACAACAACAAGCTAAATTTCAAAAGAGAAAAAATATTTTTTCTCGTGGTAAACGTATACGGTCTGGTTTTAAACAACGTACCAACATTATGAGAAGCTTAAAAAATATGAACTATCATATGAATAATGAATATGAAAAATGGAAGAACCAACGACAATATGAACAATTACAAGAACAAATTAAAAATGGATACGAGAGATAAAAATGAGAGTTTATTGGGAGTATGTTGGGAGGGAAGTACCTATTTTTAAAGATATAATTATATTATGAGGTTTAAACTAATAATTTCTATTAAATAAATTAGAAGGGGAAATATAATGTTAGCTTTCTTTAAAAATTAGTTAACTTCAAATCTGAAGTTTTTTATTGCAAAAGCTCTAATAACTTTTGGAAGAATAAAAAATGAAAGGTTGATTATTCCGTGAGGATCTTCATGAAGAATGGCGATATTACAAATTATGATAGTAAAGTTGATGTAATAATTAATGCATGGAATAGAAATTTTTTACCACGTTATTTTTTAAATGAAGCTGATTTCTCAAAGGCAATTAGGAAGAAGGCAGGTCATGAACCATTTAAACAATTGCAAAAAGAAGGTCTATTAAGGCTAGGTGAAGCGGTTATTACTTCATCTGGTTTTTTAAATTGCAAAGCATTAATTCATGTAGCTGGTATTAATACTTTGTGGAAAGCAACAGAGTATTCAATTAGGCAGTCAACTTATAACGCATTGCAATTAGTAATAAAGAAAAAATATAGTTCGGTTGCAATGCCGATTATAGGAAGCGGTACAGGAGGATTAAAGAAAGAAGAATATTTAGCAATTATCAAAGATGAATGTAAGAAGTTTATTCATCATGAATTAGATGTATATATTATAGATTTTAGTGCCTCCTAGTCGATTTATTAGTTTGGTAAATAGAATTTGAAAGGAGGTGAATAAGTGAGTAATTGGTTATTTGCGTTATGCATGATAGTTGTTGCAAGTATTTTAAATGTGATTGTCTCATTTTTTATTAAAGGGGGGAGATTGCTTAAGGAGAGTCGTAAGAAAAGTGAAGGAGGAAAGGCACATAGAGTATGAGTTAGTAAAAATTTAAAGTGCAGTACGAAAGCATTCACTAGGAAATGGATTTGAAGCGGGACATAAAAGGCTAGCTTTTTGCCTATCTGGATTATATGGGGATATATAAGCTAAGAGTACAAGTTGTAGAGGTGATATAATAACCTTATTAATAAAATGGGGGTTTTAATATGAAAAATAAAAAATCAGCGGAATTTTTATTAAATTATTCTTGGGAAGGAAAAACAAAAGGACAAATAATTTTAGAAATGGACTTACCTGATTATGAACAAGGTTATTTAGAAGATGCAATGAATGAATTAGGACCAAAAGGAAAATATTCTGGCATGGATCTAGATAGTTATTTTGTATTAAGAATGGCTATGGATGAAGATGATGTTGGCCCATTAAATGATGATGATATTATATATAAAAATTAATATAATAAGGAGAATTATTGATGGTAGAGTATAATTCTGGAGATATTGTTAGGGTATTTTATCCGTATATACCAAAGGTGAAAAATGAAAAATACTTATGAAGTTTAGAGAGACTAAAAGAGTTGGTCTTTTTTATTTATTAATTTACACTTTTACACTTATGTAAAAGTGTAAAGATGGTATAATAACCTTATTAATAAATGGAGGTTTTGACATGGAAAATAATAAAATGGAAAACAAAAAATCAAGTGCTTTTTTATCTAACTATTCATGGAAAGAGAAGGATAGAAAACAAATTATTGAGGAAATGGAACTTGAAGATTATGAACAAAAATATTTGGATCAAGCAATGAAAGAATTAATACAAGAAGAAAAATATAATGGTTTCGAATTAGATAAGAGAATTATGTTACTATTTGAAATGAATGAAGAAGAAGATGACGGATTTGATGAAAATGATGCTGAATATATGGAGTAAAGAAGTAGGTGAATGAAATGGAAAGATTTAAATCAGGTGATATTGTAAGGGTATTTTATCCTTTTAAACCAAAGGTGCTAAGTGAAGAAAATGAGGTGAAATTAGGAAAAACAAGGTTTGGTGTTATTATCAATGCCAAAAATGACAAAACCGTAGCTTTACCAATTCTTCAAATCCTTACAAGGGATGGGAAAACAGAAAAACCTAATTATAGAATGAGGGATGATGAAATTAAAGTTCCCCCAAATCTTACATATTATAAACCTTCACTTCAAAAGAGAGTTCCTATAAATGGAGTAATTAAAACAGAAAGAATCGAATTATTCGATTATAGCGAAATAATAAAAAAGGTATCGAAAATAGATTTGGTTACTAAGAGCGCTATACTAAAGAATTACAAAGGTATTTTGAAAGATAAATCTTTTTTAGATTCATTGAATAGGGAGTCACCAGGTCATAAAGAGGCAATGCAATGTTTTGAGCGTGTAATTATCGCTGAAAAGTTACGTTTTCTAACTACAAGTATAGGAGAATGTAAATACGAGTATATGGAAGAGCAATTGCTCAAAATAAATAAAATACAACCTTTAGGAAAATCAGATATGAATAAAAGAATCCATTTCTATGCTGTTGAATTAACAGATGAGGAAAATAAGGATTCTTTTTTTTATACCATCGCTTCAATGAAGCAGCCTGAACAAGTTGCCAGAGAATGGGGAAAGCCAAAAACAGCGATTGATTGGCTAAAAGAGGATGAAAGGTTTTATAATTTACAAAAAGATATTACTAAGGTATTTAAAGAGACGCCCAATTCACATCCTAATAGATATAAAGCCTTTTCTTTATTCCGCAAAAACACAATAGAAAATGCTATGGAAAGATAAAAGAACTGTAAATTCAATACTTGATGAGGTTTAGAGAGACTAAAAGAGTTGGTCTTTTATATTTTCTGTAATTTACACTTTTACACTTGTGTAAAAGTGTAAAGGTGGTATAATAATCTTATTAATAAAATGGGGGTTTTGACATGGAAAATAATAAAATAGAAAACAAAAAATCAATTGAATTTTTATCCGATTATTCATGGAAAGGGAAAGATAGAGAACAAATTATTCAGGAAATGGAACTTGAAGATTACGAACAAAAATATTTAGATCAGGCAATGCAAGAGTTAGTAGCAGAAGGAAAATATACTGGATATCATCTGGATAGAAGGATTCTTTTACTAATTGATATGCATGAAGATGAGGATGATTTTGATGAAGATGATGTTGTTTATATCAGATAAAGGGATAGGTGAATCAAATGGGAATATATAAATCAGGTGATATTGTAAGGGTATTTTATCCTTTTAAACCGAAAGCTTTAAGTAATGATAATGAGCCACAGGTAGGAAAAAGAAGATTCGGTCTTATTATAAACGCTGGGAATAACAGTACTCTAGCCTTACCAATTCTTCAAATAACTTCGCATGGAGGAAGAACAGAGCAAACTAATCATAAGTTGAGGAGAGATGAAATTAAAGTTCCAGAAAATGTTACATATTACAAAGATTCAGCTCAAAGAAAAGTCCCTGTATATGGCGTGATTAAGACTGAAAGAATTGAATTCTTTGATGATGATGAAATATCAAGACCATTAACCAGCATAGATTTAGATACTAAGATTTCCGTACTAAACAATTACAAAGATATTTTGAAAAAGAGGATTTTTGTAGAAGTGTTAAATGAAGAATCACCAGGTCACAAAGAGGCAATGCAATGTTTTGAACGTGCAATTATCGCTGAAAAATTAAATTTCTTAACTACAGATCAAGGGGAATGTAAATATGAGCATATAGAAGACAAAATGCTTAAAGTAAATAAAATACAATCTTTAGGAAAACCAGATACAAATAAAAGAATCCATTTCTACGCTGTTGAATTAACAGATGAAGAAAATAAGGATTCTTTTTTTTATACCATCGCTTCAATGAAGCAGCCAAAACAAGTTGCTAGGGAATGGGGAAAGCCAAAAGCAGCTGTTGATTGGTTAAAAGAGGATGAAAGATTTTATAATTTACAAAAAGATATTAGTAAGGTGTTTAAAGAGCCACCAAATCCACACCCTAATAAATATAAAGCTTTTTCTTTATTCCGCAAAAACATGTTAGAAAATGCTATGGAAAGATAAAAGGAATCTAATACTAAATTAAGTCTAGAGCAACTAATAGAGTTGGTCTTTTTTATTTTTTAAAAAAGGAGGTGTTGAGTTGCTTATCATAGATGTTTTACCGTATATATTATTTTGCAGCATTTTATTAATTGTGTTGGTGATGTTTTATAAGTTAATGCACAAGCGTAAAGCGAAAAATACATTCTTAAAGTCAGGGATCAGAGATATTGATCAGATGGATGGAAGACAATTTGAATTCTTTCTTGAGGCTCTATTTATAAAGCTGGGATATAAGGCAGCTGTCACAAACGGTAGTCATGATTTTGGGGCAGATTTAATATTTAAAGGGAAAAATAAGATTGTTATTCAGGCGAAACGATATGGTTTTAAGAACAAAGTAGGAATTAAAGCTATTCAAGAAATTTATGCAGCTAAAGCCTTTTATAAAGCTAATGAAGCATGGGTAATCACAAATAGTACATATACATCATCAGCAAAACAGCTAGCAAGAGCATGTGATGTGAAATTGCTGAATAGATCATCTTTACAAGAATTTATCGTACAAGTAAATCCAGAACAGAAACCAGCTGATATAAGAAAATCAGTAGAACCAACTACAAGAAAGTGTCCGAAATGTGGAGAGGAATTGGTATCTCGAACTCATGATGGACGAGTGTTTTTAGGGTGTTCATCTTTTCCACAATGTAGACACACTGAAAAAGTGGCAAATTAATATTGGGAGGTATTAGAATGGGACGACTTTCTTTGTTAGAAGAAATTACCTCAAAAGAAATGTTATTTTTCACGGGGAATGAGAAAGTTTTAATACCAATTGGAGATTTTGCAATTAATTACCTAGGGCAACATTTATAAAACCAAATTTCATATGGTAGATTCACAACTGTTAGAAAAGATTAAAACAAGCTTTTTTTACCCAGACTTTTCTAATTTAAAAGATACTTAAAATAGACCCTTACTTTAAACAAGTAAGGGTCTATTTTTATTTATGAATAAAAATGAGAGTTTTACGGGAGTTTTTGGCTACTTATCTGGTCGGCAGCGAGGGAAATAAAGAGTTAACCTATTAGTATGGTAAAACAAAAAATTAGATAAGGGGAGGGGGAACATTATATGGAAAACGTAGGGGGAATGGAAGAAAATCCATTTGCTTTTATAGAAGGATGCATTAATGCTCTCTTTTTAGTCTTACCCTTCTGGACGTTAGTATTTTTAGTCTTGTATTGGAATTTATTTTAAACCTCTACTTAAAAATAAATACATGTAGATGTAATTAGGAGTGCATAACGATGAAAGAATTATTTGTCTGTGAATAACCATCACAAGCGGAGACTTATGCAAAAGCTTAAGTGGTGGTAGCACAAGAAAAAAAGGTTTTTTTGAGGGTAATGATGTTCGGATATATACCTATGTATTTGGACATTTAGTTGAGTGGTAAATACAAATCAGATTAATCCTGATTTTGGTTGTAAAAGTGATTCATCAACTTTACCATTCTTTTTAAGGAATAATCTCTTACAAGTAAAGGATGATACAGGAGTTAGAAAGTAGTATAAGTTTGTTGTAGATTCGATGAAGCAAGCTGAATTTGAAACATCTTTAGCTCAAATAAAACGAGATGAGAAAATAGAGCAAGAGTTTTATGATGATTTAGAGAGCTTAATTGGTCGTATAACTGTTGAAATTAGGGCAAACATCCAGAATGTTCAAGGTGCAGTAAAAGCAGCTACAGCTAGAGAGGTTATTGTATAATGTCCGAAATGTGGAAAATGGGTTAGAGAAACTAGGTAAAAAAATATTACTAAAAATGAAGCATCCAAACTCTTATCTGGCCAAGTAATTAAAGTTAAATTAAAAAGTGCTAATTTAGGGATAAGGAAATGAGCTAACATGAAATATATAGTAGAAAAGGTTGAATCCTTTTTAAGGAAGTGTAGGACGGTATGTCTTATGATAGTGTGTTTTTGGTTAATCATGTTTTTAGTGGCTGGAGAACACTTTTTATAAAGTCTTATAGGAAGTATTGGGAAGTGGACTCTCATACGTTTAAGGTGTGAAAACTCTCGTATATGGATTATAAGAAGGGAATGCAATATTTAATGAACTTCAAAAGTAGTAAAGGAAATGTATACAAAAAGATCACTTGTCTTGGAAACAGGTGATCTTTTTATTAGATAAATTTCTACTTACCAACAGCAGGTAGTCGTTATCCTATTCATATGTTCAGTAAATATTATAACACAATTGTCTTTGTTAAAGTGACAACATAGCGCTATGCTAGCGCTAAAATTATAGCAATTCATGAATATTAATAAAATGCTATGGCGCTATGTTACTTTTGATTCGGCTTAATTTCTATCATTTGAATTTGAAAAATGTCACTATCCGTTATGCCTAATACTCGCATTTCTTCCTTTAATGAACGTTACGATTCGATTTTTATTGATTTGGTAGTCCTGTCTAGCAAGGTATATTCGTCTATAAAATATGACCCCTTATTTTTCTTCACCTTAAGACCCCATCTCACCCAGAAAATCTGTAGGTATATAAATTTTATATATTAAGTGCAGTTTCTTCACACTTGTTCTCATTAGAGTTTTCATAGTATGTATAGTACCTTTTTAAGGATACGTAAGTTTTAAATCCTACTTGCTTCACAATGTGTTCAGCTGTACATTGCTGCTGAATCATCTTTAAAATAAAGGTATTTCGAAAATGTTGTGCAGAAATCCCTTTCCTCAAATTTGCCCGTCTTACTTCTAAACGAATCATTTTTTGAATGGAGATTTCCGTTAGAAATTTTGGTGCATCATCATCATAACTCCAAAGGTAAGTACCGAGGCCAAAATGAAAAGCAACAAAGAGTGAATCATCGCTGTGATATCTAGGGCGTACTGGTTCTGGAATAGTTTTATAGTAATGATATAAGTGTAATTTATCCTCTTCTTTTAACTTGATTGTACGATTGATTTTTGTATCTTCAGGAATAGATAATGTATTGTTTTCGAAATGCACATGTTTCATTTGTAAAGCGACAAGCTCATGTAGAGATAATCCGTAGTCTAGGAGCAAGATTATAATAGAAAAATTTCGCTCTAAAATCATAGGACGGGTAGTTCGTTGTTTTTCTGTGAGTCCTTCTAATGATTGAGATACTTGCTTTAGACGTTCCTCTTCCTGTAGAGAAATAAAATCTTCAGTACGTAATGCACGATTAGGTGGGGATATGTGAATGACACTTTCAATGAGGCTAGGTAAATCTAAATATTCGTACAGCCTATTAAGAACGATGTAAATACGATGTACCGTCTTGTCAGAGTATTGACGTTCTTTTATTAAGTAAGTAAAGAATGCTTCGAAATCATTTTTACATAGAGATTCCCAACTAATGTCTTCAGACATTCGTTCTGATTGATGCAGCCATTGAATGCAGCTCTCAATATCGTAAATATATCGCTTGATTGTAGAAGGTTTTCGTCCTTTATTTAATAAGTAGGAAGAAAATCCTTGGAGTGTATCTTGGTTTTTTTCTGTAATGTTATTGATGTTTATTTCCCCTCTCTTTGTATCTTTTGACGACCCTATAAAATGTAGGGCTGGTCATATTACACCTTCTCATAGCATCTAATGCTGTTATCTGTCCGGATGTTCATTTATTATAAGCTTCAATAAATTCTGGAGTTATTCTAGTTTTAGGTCTTCCTAAATGTTTTCCTTTTTTCTTTGCAGCTTCAATGCCTTCACGTTGACGAGTTTTTATTTTTGTCCGTTCCTCTTCAGCAAGCCACGATAAAATTTGTAGTACTACTTCAATAATAAGAGTTCCTAAACTATCTTTATATAGAAGAAACTCATCCAAAGTGGAATAATAGAGAAACAAGCGGGATTAAATGTATGGAATTAGTAAAACTAAAGAAAAATACATTTTATAAAATAATAAAAGAATATGAAAGTACCTTAGACTAGCTATAAGCCGGTTCTCTTTTATAAAAAACACTTAAAACTTATCTAGATTTCTTTAGAGGTACATCCTCATTCCTAACAAGCTAATATTTTAAATACTTCTCATGTCATTATATTTCATTTGTTTACAAGCATGCCTTTTTTAAATTATTTAGAAATAGCCAATGCCTTGGATCCACACAATGCCACACACCATATCTCTGAGGTATTGTTTTTGTTATGAGTTCTGTTTTTATTAGATAATTTTTACACAATAAACAAGAAAAGCATCCTGTTTGGATGCTTTTCTTGTTTATAACTTAACTATACATATAATAAAAGAGACACACTATAACTTTTATTATCTTTAGTTAAAATTTATGATTAACCCTTCATCAACTTACTGTTCACCGTAGCTACTAAACATTTCTTAATTTTGCCCATTATGAAATCGTTCACATGGAATTTTATTTCTGAATCAATACTTCATTGCTTCTATTATTATTTGCTATAGGTAACATATACTATGGAACTTAGAAAAACGTTTAGCTTACTTTTAAAACTTTTCCCAAAACAAGTATGTCATCTTCTTTTTTTTCTATTCTTTTTTATGTATCCATAAATACTATCCATAACAAATTCTTCTTTTTCCTTCCAGTACCCTTCCGCTTCCTCTAATGTACAAAATTTTGTTAATTCATGAATAGCGGTATCTTTGACTAAGAATGTAGCTATAGCACCTGTAGATCTTGAGTATTTCGCTATCACTGAATCTATAATATTATCTACTTCCAATAACAAACTGCTTTGAGTATTTTGTTTTAACATTTCATTATCGGGTATTTCTTTTAACCGAGAACTTAGCATATATTCTACATAACCCATTGGTGAATCTATATCCGCACGAAAACGTATATCATCAATAATTTCTAATACAAGTTCCTCATACTTTTTCCATTTTTCTAATACTGCTGGATACACTTTCTCTTTGCATTGCTCTTCAAATCGTTTGATTTTCTGTTCAAATGTATTTGGCTGCTTAAACCCATCTAATTTTTTTTCAAAATGAGCTAAATCTGTATCTTTTCTTTTTTGACTATGTATAAAAAATCTAATTTTTTGTACTTTCCTACCAGACTTTATCTCTTCAAATTCAAAAGATATATCAGTTTTTTGATTTAATTCTTTTTGAGAAGGTTTCAATACACGTTGTTTAAAATTCGCATAATTAGGATATACATCACTTGCATCCAAATAATATCTTAAATTTTCAAGACTAATCGTTCGCTCTTTTATATGTTCGTATTGTTTTAATAACTCATAAATACGGATGGCATATGTACTATTTAATTTAATAACATTGGCCAGTCTATAACTTGTAAATTTACTACTTAATTCTAATAAGAACGGCTTTAACAATGGATCAAAACGCAAATCAATTGTACCTTTATTTCTATTATAAATTGCTGAAGAAATCCAAGAGACTTGGATTAATTCTTCTCCTATCCTAATTTCTATTACTTTAGAAACTAATTCCTTTGTAATTTTACTTAACTCAGTATATTTCGTTGACCCATTTAGGCCAAGTAAATCATGAAAACGTTTAATTGGAAATGTATATGTTTTAAAATCCCGATCACTTGGTTCAATATTACTTGCCAAGCAAAGCAGCATCTTTTGTTCTACTAAATTTAAACGTGAACTTGCCTCAATTAAAGTATTGGATTTCGAAACAATATTATTTTCTTTAATCTGTAACTCTTGTTGTAGGGACATATCTTCTTCCTACCTTTCCTTACTACAATAACTATAACAAAT
>NZ_QPEL01000113.1:0-3883 GCF_008368965.1 Bacillus sp. AY2-1
TCTATATTCATTGTAATAAAAGTATACTTACCTCTAAATAACAACATAAAAACCCACTCTTTACTATTTTAAGAGTGGGTTTCATACTATTAAAATAACAATTACTATAAGAAACCTTATAATTTATATTTTTTTAGTAATCCTATTAAGTTTTTTATAAAATTCACCTTTTGTCTTTGCATGATTAAACTCATTTGGATTAATATTTGCTTTTTGTGCGAGTGCTACAATCTCTTCTTTTGAAATTGAGTCTTTCGTATTTATAGATGCTATATTTGTGTATTTTCCGTCTTCTGTTTTTGGAATTTCTAAAATCCCTTTATTCACAAGATCAACTACAGCCTTATGCTCTGAAGAATGTAAATCTACACCAGTAATTTTCCAATTACGCATAACTTTTGGCGTGTATACACCGTTCTTTACCTCTTTTAAATATGTAATAGCAAGGTTACGAATGGTTCCACCTGTTTCTCCAAATGCATTCTCTTGTTTAGATGACCAAATTTGTTCAAACTTACGCCCCTCTAAAGCTCCTCCTTTTGCCTGAAGAGCCTCCATTCTGTATGCATTCATTCCCAGCGTCATAACATCGCTCATTTTGATTGGTTTGTTTGTACGAATAGAGCGTAAATTTGTAATTCTACTTCCGTATGGTTTTGTTAAGTCAATTTCGTATTTTACGCCTCCAAAGAAATCGTTCGTACTGTATTTAGATGCACGGCGGGTTTTATCAAAGCTAACGGTTACATCTCCGGCACGAGATGAGTTAAAATATCCTGCTGCCCATTCCATATAGTCTTTTAAATCTTTTCCAGAAATCTTATATACTGTAATCTCTCCCAAGGCATATTGGTAATTATACGCAATATCTTTTTTCTTAATAGGACCTGTATCCAAACGGGCATAATCATTATCAATTTGATGGGCTACTACATCTGCTTTACTGTAGTAGAGCATGACTTCATGAAAGAAATCTGATAAAGGTGTTTCTTGAATCTGAACACTTGGGATACCCTTTATTTCATTTTCAGGAACAAGATTTCTACCCTTTAATTGAGCGACTACAACATTTGCATCTCCTCTCGCATATTCGTGAAAAGGTGTTAGTGTTTCTTCAAGTGTAGAGTCAGATAATATCGTTGTTCCATCAGCATTTTTTACAGGTATAGCGGTAGCAGTTTTATCTTTTAAAACCAACTTCTCATCTTGCTTTGTAAAAGTAAGGTCAATACGTGAAATATGTGTTCCATATTTATCTGGTTCTGTAATAATTACGCCATTTACAACTTCTTTTTTTACAAGTTTATGCATATGAGCCGCAAAAATAGCACTTAGTTCCGGACAAGCATTTGCAATATCTTGTACACCAGTACCAGGGATACCGTTCTCATTTTCTAGTCCCATATGCATAACTCCTACCATTACATCTACTTTACCTTCTAATTCCTTAATTGCCTTTTTCGTCTCTTCTACCGGATTTTTCACCACTAAACCATTTAAGTGATCTGTCCCTTTTTCAAAATCACTAATCATTGGTGTATTCATACCAATAATCCCAACTTTAATTCCACCTTTTTCTACAATTGTATATGCAGGAAGAAAGCGCTCTCCATTTTCCTTATAAATATTTCCTGCTAGCGTTTTTCCCTTATATTGCTCACTAACTTTTTTCAATGTATCTAATCCAAAGTTGAATTCATGATTTCCAAATGCCCAGGCGTCATATCCCATTGTATTCATCGCTACCATCATTGGCGATTGTGGCTTATCGTTGAATAATTCTACTGAGTTTCCTTGAATTGTATCCCCGGCATCTACTAATATGGTATTTTGATTTTCTTGACGGACCTTCTTTATAACCGTATAAAGCTGCGTCAAACTTCCACTCATATTTGCTCCATCAAGCGCATAATCCCAAGGCATAAATCTGCCATGAATATCTGCAGTACCTAACAATGTAATATTAACTTCAGATTCCTCAGCCTTAGAGATAGGTGGTTTGACTATTACTGCTGTTCCGAGCAGTAATAGAATTACAAAGTAACATACATAGTTCTTCCATTTCATTTTTTTCATAATAATAATATTTCTCCCCTTTTTGTACTTTCGTAAAGTTGTTTGAACTTTAAAAATGTAACTTATTATTCGGGAAACTTCAACTACAAAAGATAATTTTGAAGGTGGTTCTGTTGCAAAAATAAAGAGAATAAATTGCATACATCCCCTAACAGAATTGTATTTTATCGTTTCCTGACAGAATACCCCTTCCTTAAGGGTGTGAAGTGTACTTTCAAAATAAGGACATATCATTCATTATCATTTCAATTTATTAAAACGTGCATATACAATATGTTATGATGATTAATTTTTTGAATTTCGTTGCTGATTTATTTCCTTCTAAATAAAAACACTTTCAAAAAAAATAACCCCGCTCTTCATTTAAGACGGGGTTACACTTATACAGAAAATCGGATAGTTTTATATTTTCTTAAGCTTATTGGTTACTTTCAACTAATTTCATTCTATTTTTGTTTTCTTCTGAATCAATATGAATCAATCGTTTCCCCTGTTTATAATACGCATCAATAAACAGGGAATGATTTTTACTTTTCAATTTCACAAAGCAATTTTATCTCTTTGATTTGTTCTATATGACGCTGTTCATGCAAATAGATTAATTCTATCCACTGATCAAGAAATAATTCTCCAAGAGCTGGATGCATCACTGATTTTTTTACTAATTTAGATTCATCTTCTATTGTACTCAGAAAACGCATCAATTCTTTTCTAGAGTCGTTTAACAAATCAACCATTTGCAGCACTTCAAATGGTTCTATACTTGGTTCAATCATTTCTGGTGCTATAAACTTTTTCGTTCTATCTAATAAAATAGTGTGAATTTCTTTACGCTCATTTTGGGTACTATCTAACTTTTTTAATCCTGACGAAATAACTGTTATAATTCTCTCATCTAATAAAACTAAATGATGACAAACTTGTGCAATACTCCATTTATCCTTATCTGGTTTCCTATTAAATTGAGCATCACTCAACAAATTAATTTCCTCAACTAATTGATTTCTCGTTTCATAAAACTTGTTATTTACAAATGTATCCATGTGGATTCTCCTTTCATTGCAACCTACATACTTAAATTCCTACGCTAGAAATATTATCTTCGAAAAAAGATTTTCTTTCACTACTATTCCAATTTCATTTTAAAGCCACAAATAAATCAACCTTTAACTTTCCTTCTAAATCTTCAGGAACATTATTTAAGCAAAACTCTAAATTATCTCTATCATAATCTGCATCATACTCACTATTTGGTAGCCACTCTGCATACATGTATTGATACGCTTCACTTAATTTATGAGGTTCACCATAGAACTGGTATAGACCATATGTACCTCCATCTAATCTTTTAAATTGCACATCCTGATACTTTTCTTTATCGAAGTTTTCAGGAATCGTAACACATGCATCATGCCGGCACTTATGACTTGCAACAAGTTCAGGATTATCTAATGATATTCCGATAAATGATTGCTCTGGTGGATAAAGGTTATTTTCAATTGACCAGTTCAGTAACTTTCCCCAGTGATTTTGCGGTTCAAAGTAGCTACCAGTTCGTCTTATATACGCTACTTCTAATGGTGGTAATTTTTTTATAACAACTTTCATTTACATCTTCTCCCCTATAAATACGTACACTGTTTATTTAGCTTTATTTAATATTTATTCCTTCTTAAATAAAAAGAATTTTCTAATCACATAAAGGGAACCTTTAATCAGCGGGGGATAAATTTTAATTGTAATATAATTGATTACTACTACTAAAGTAGTATGTACTTTCATACTTTTATTTGATTTTAAATTCTTT
>NZ_QPEL01000114.1:0-6723 GCF_008368965.1 Bacillus sp. AY2-1
ACTTAAGATTTTAAAGTAGCCCTTGAACAAAAAAAATCTTTTTTTATTGATTGATAGTAAACAAGAAAGGTTAGCAAATCAACAACTAAGAGATTTCTTCAGGTAAGCTAATAAGGAGTTATTACAGAACATTGCAGTAGATTTTGCATTAACGGTTGAGGATGCAAAAAAGGCCCTTGAAAGAAAAGGGGAATATATGAAAGCTCTACAGCTTACAAGGTGAAAAAGAAACTCATTTTAAAACTGTTTTTAACATTTTATTCTTGTACCGGAAAAACATAGGGGTTAAGGGTGGTAGTTTACAATTAATGAAGGATAAGCAAAAATAACTGTTAACAATATTAAGTACAGCATCTTAATTGTAAAATCTTTTATATTCCTGCAAGTACAATTCCTGTTAAATAAAAAATTTTTAAGTTAATGGATGTGGAGTCTCGCCACATAATAAAAAGGTAGAAATATATTTAATATATTCCTACCTTTGATTTTATTGAGTTTAGCATCTATGATCTAAATATCACAGAAGGTAGTTTTCTTTTATACTTCTATATCTTTCCCTTCTGCTACCACTGTATCTCGCCACAACACAAGTAGTTTTCTAAATTCAGAGGTCTCAATTTTACATTGGTTATTTGGAGCACTCATAAATAAGTTAATAGCACTGGTGTAATTAGGTTCAATGTAGACTGCTGCTACGTTCCCTTCTATTTCATATTGCGGAACTTTTTGGTCTACTACATTATCTAAAATTTGTATATACTCATCTGCTTCATCATCTAAAATATCTTCCAAGAAATGAGAAATTATAGAAATTTCTTTTGACAAACGTATTCTTAATCCGCCAAGTCCATCACGATAAAATTCGTATGTATATTTCATTTTTTACCTCCTAGTATAAACAGGATATGCTGTTATTATCTCATTATTTTGTATAATCATTTCTACTTTAAATCCGTGGGATGTTTGTCCTACATATCTAACTGTATCGACTTGAATCTTATTATCGTATGCTTCTTTGATAGAATCAAGTACCTGTACTCTATCCCAATCCTTAGGGAAAAATGAAGAAAGCGCGTTTTTTGTTTCACCGTCTACTTTTACTTTTGCTCTATATACTCCCGCAGAATTTGGTGCATGGGTAATTCTAACTATTTCTCCTCCACCCATCATACTTTCATGGTGATATCCAACAGCTTTTAGTCCCCACCATTTTTGTTTTAGTTCCCCATGAAAAAGGTGCTCCATAAGTGAAGAATCAAAACTATACGGAACATTGCCACCATTAGTTCTGCTACTATTAATTCTTCCACTACTAGCAAATTGATAGGTAGAGAGTTTTTCTTCGGCTTGTTTAAAGTCTGGTGTGTCAAATCTAGATCGCAAACCATCTCCACCAGCAAAAGCAAATCGATCTTTTAATGGTAAGTGGCTTGAAATATAAGGTGTATCACCTGAAAATTTCGTTAACTTTACAGAGTCTCCAAGGGAAGTTACTTTTCCAATTTGGCCTGCTCCTTTATCTCCAAGCCATCCTAAACCAAACTCCATAAAAATATTTGTTCCCCATTGTGTACGACTTTCAGCATCGCCATGCCAAAATTCATTCATAAAAGTGTCTGAAAAAGTATTTATCATGGTATATGCGGTTTCTATAGGATGACCTGCAGCATACTTTAGGTTCTCCTTTGTCACTGTATCGTCTAACGAATTGTATGTCTCTACTAAACCACCAATAAATTCTCCAGATCCATTCCAAACTCCTTTTATAAACTTTTCTAGTATATTCTTTTCCGAAGAACTACCTAATAGTATACCAGATTCAATTAGATTATTTGTTTTTATACTATTATCTAATCGAATATTATTATCTAGATATTCATGAATAGAATCTGCCCATTCCATATTTATTCTTTGTGTACTAAATGTACCACTTGCAGGGCTAAAGCCTTTTCCACTTTGAACTTCAGCTAGACCTGCAGCGATACTAGCCGCTAATTGAATCGCGGTAGCATAGTTATTACTAGATGTTTGATTAAATTCATATAGATGTTCTAACTTTTCCTGGATTTTACGGCGCATCTCAATAAATAAGTTAACCATTGCATCCATATCCGGTAGTGGCATAATTTGTTTTGTAACTTCAATACTTGCTATCATTCGGTCAATCTCTCGGATTTGTTCTAATAGTTCTTGTTCAACTACATCTGTTGAGGCGACTCTTGATTGAAACTCAGCAGGAAAAGATTCATTTTGATGGAGTAATTCTTCACATAGGTAAATAATCCCCTGTGCTAAAGGAAGAAACGTTTCTGCAAAATACATTTTCGCACTATAATAAGTCTGACCCTGTAGGACAGAATCAACCACAAAACTGTCGATAGATTGGATTACTTGCTCCATACTTTGTATAGTAGCAGTACAAAAAGCATACATAGTGTTTGTTTGGGATTGTACCTCTCCAAGATACATATTTAAACTCATAAATTGGCCTCCCTAGCAAGTTTTTGTTTTTGATGAGTGAGGTCATTTTCTAGATTGTATAATTTTTGTTTCTCTTGAATTAATGTTTCCTTTTGTTCTTCTAATTTATAAGAAAGGCTTCTTTCAATTTGTTGAGTTTCTAATTGTATATTGGTAAAAAAGCGAAAGAGTTCTTTATCACCATGCCATGTTTCTAAAATACGATGAAAAAAGCGATGGCTGCGTATTTTTAATTCTTGAAAGTCTGCTTCTGCTTGTTCTTGTGTTTGTATTGCGCGTTGATTTTGGTATTGTTCCTCGGATAGATTCATTAGATTTTGACTCAAGACCTTCATTTTTTGTTCTATTTCTTGATTCATTTTTTCCGCCTACCTTTTTGCTTATATATAAGTTAACAGAAGGGATAAAGGAAAAATTCTTAAAAAAGCTAAAAATTCTTCTGTAAATCGTTGTCCATTCGTTCAAACTCTGTTGCTACAGACTGTATATTGTCAATGGATTGCTGAAAGGCAGCAAGAAATTGTCTAGTTAATTCTAAGGCTTGTTGGTTTGCTTCCTGTGCTTTATAATTAACGGTTAAAGTTGTACGTGTTGCGTGCGTTATTGATTTACCTGTTGCATTTTGAATTGCGTCAGAAGCTGATCTCATTTGAGTAGCAATTTGTTCAGCTTTTTGAACATTACTTTGAAAGATTGCCATTATAATATAACTCCTTACTTCAATATGTTTTTTAATAGTAAAAAGAAAGGGCTATGTATTTTATTATGTTTAATATTAAATTAGCAGTATTTTCATATGTTATAAAACATAGCCTTATATTAATTGATTGATCCATAAAATGGAATACAATATTAATTATACCAATAAATCACTAGGTTTACTTAGGCGAATTTTGGCTTTAATACAAAATCATCCATGATACTTAATAATTAAATTCTGAAGGAGTAAAAAGGTATGAAAATTTGGCAATTAAAAAGCTTATTTGATAACTATCAATCTTTTCAGCTACTAAATTTAAAAGAAGACCGTAAAAAATATTTTGATGGGAAAATTGATTTGGCAATAAAACTGTCTGATTCGTGGGGAAAAATTTTTATTGAATGTGTAGAAGGTGATAAAAAAAGTGACTGTCCTATGTTCTGGGGAGAACTTGGTACACCAATGATTAGCAGAAAAGCAAAAGAAATATTAGAGCCTCTAATCTGTAATAATGTTGAGTTCCTTCCATTAATTCATGATGTTACAAGTGAAGTTTATTACCTAATAAACGTTCTAAATACAGTTGATGCAATTAACTACAATAAAGCAGTTTTGGAAAAACTAAGTACAGGGTTAATAATAGGGTTCGAAAAATACGCATTTTTAGCCAATAAAGTTGAGGGGCAGATAATATTTAAAACATTTTTAAATCAAAGATTACATTCTTCTACTGTCTTAGTATCTGATGAATTTAGAAATACAGTTTTAGAAAACAATTTAAAAGGTTTCGAATTTGTTGAGGTATGGGATTCAGAAGAGGGTGCGTAAAGAAATCTAATTTAATTAGATTAGTAATGTGAATCCATATCTAATAGAGTAAAAAATAAGAAGCTTATGCACTTGTATAAGCTTTTTATTATGAATAAGTATAGAAAGTGATGGTAATTTATATTCAAGATATATTTTAGAATCACAAAGTAAATAGTAGTAAACGATTTTTTGTTACGTAATATTCTATTTTACTTTAGAAGATAAAAGAATAGTTAAGGGGAATAAGCATGAAAATATGGGGATTAAAGAGTGTATTAGATAACTATGAGTCTTTCCAGTTATTAAATTTTGAAGAAGATCACAAAAAATATATTGATGAAAAAATAAATTCAGTAACTCATTTAGCAAATTCATGGGGAAATATATATATAGAGTGTATTGAAGGAGATAATCATAGTGATTTCCCTAAATTTTGGGGAGGAACTGGTGCACTAATGATTAGTGAAAAAGCCAAGCAAGTACTTAAACCTTTAATAGGTGATAATGTTGAATTTTTACCACTCTTACGGAATTCAACTAGTGAGGTATATTACTTGGTCCACGTGATGAATGTACTAGATGCAATTGATGGAGATAAAGCAATCTTTAAAAAACTGATTACAGGTCTTATAGTAGGTTGTGAAAAGTTCGCATTTGATTTTAATATAGTTCAAAATGAAATGATTTTTAAAGTTTACATAAATGGAAAAATTCATCCGACAGTTGTCTTTATTTCAGACGAGTTGAAGGCTCTTATTGAACAAAGTGAATTAAAAGGTTTTGAATTTATTGAAGTATGGGATTCGGAAGAGGGTGCCTAAATAATCTAATTTAATTAGATACCCCTATATCTAATATAGCAAAAAATAAAAAGCTTATGCAATTGTATAAGCTTTTTATTATAAATAAGTAAAGGTTCAGAAACAACAACATATTACTCAGTAGTAAAGGAGAATCGTTATGAAGATATGGGAATTAAGAAGTTCTTCTGATAACTATGAGTCTTTTCAATTATTAAATTATAAAGAAGATAAAAAGTTTTTTGAAGGGAAGTTTAACTCTACAATAAAACTAATAGATTCATGGAGAAAGTTACCTATTGAATGCTTAGAAGGAGGAAAGACCACTGATTTTCCACACTTCTGGGGAGAAATTGGTGCCCTAATGGTTAGTGAAAAAGCAAAAGCATTATTAGAACCTTCAATAGGCGATAATGTTGAATTCTTACCACTTTTACGCGATTCAACTAGTGAGGTATATTACTTGGTCCATGTGTTGAATGTACTAGATGCAATTGATAGTGATAAAGCAATTTTAAAAAAACTGATTACAGGTTTAATAATAGGATGCGAAAAATTCGCATTTGATAGTAATACTGTTCAAAATGAGATGATTTTTAAGGTTTATATAAATGGGAAAATTCATCCCACGGCTGTTTTTATTTCAGATGAATTGAAGATTCTTATTGAACAAAGTGATCTAAAAGGTTTTGAATTTATTGAAATATGGGATTCAGAAGAACTTTCGTAAAGAAATTTAATAAAATCACATCAGATTAATGATGTTAATTAATACCTAAGAGAGTAATAAATAAAATAGAAGAAGCTTATGTATTTGCATAAGCTTTTTCCTATGGTTATGTATAAAAAGGCATACTAATCAATATTAAATATATATTTTGAGGTTGCAAAGTAAGTGGTGATTGTGCTCCAGGACATAAAAATATAGCTGCTGATAATCGAATACAATCACATCATCCTATACAAAATGAATGGGCTATTAAGGGTGGATTTGATTATAACGAAAAGAAAGCACAACCAATACTTTTACCATCAAGTTTTGGTTTTCCTCATGCGAAAATTTCCGCCATACAAAGAAAACGAAGAAGACTTGAAGGATATGATACTGAAATAAATTATGAATTTAATGTAACCTATAGGGAAATGATTGAGGCAGGTGTTGATCAGAAAACTGCAAGAAAAGTATTGGTAGAAGATTATAAATGTTTAGATGTTTCGGGAGGTTTTGTGAAAAATGATAAATTTATCTAATGTTTCTGGTTTAATAAAAAATAAGCCAGCAAATGATATTGAAATTCAAGAAATAGAAGATGTAATGAAAGTTGAATTACCAAATGTACATAAAGATTTATTGAAATATACAAATGGTTTTTCTATAGGTGGATGGTTAATAATTTATCATTTTAGCCAAGAAGACTCCTTCCTCAAGGAGCGTGAAGGGTCATAGTCCAGTGAGTAGGTGGGAGATGAATTGGCTTCGAACAAGGGATGGCAGGAAGCCATCTTAATTGTTCGACATATAGAAAGTATTACTCCACTACCTATCGAATGTACGTTTGGTGTATAATAGTCATATACCGAAATGGAGGTGAATTAAATAATGATGAATAAAGCCTATAAGTTTCGTATCTATCCAAATCAAGCACAAGCAATTCTAATTAACAAAACGATTGGGTGTTCTCGTTTTGTATTCAATTATTTCCTATCCTTATGGGATCATGCATACAAAGAGACAGGAAAAGGCTTGACCTATGGTACATGCTCTGCCAAACTACCTGCCATGAAGAAAGAGCTTGTTTGGCTAAAAGAAGTGGATAGTATTGCGATTCAGTCGTCCGTTCGCAACCTTGCGGATGCTTATACGCGCTTTTTTAAAAAACAAAATAGCGCACCGCGCTTTAAATCTAAGAAGAACAACTTACAATCTTATAC
>NZ_QPEL01000115.1:0-14101 GCF_008368965.1 Bacillus sp. AY2-1
ATCTTCAATCATCATTGTAATGACCATATCTGGTGAATTCAAATCAAATGCAGCGAACCAGCCTAGTTCTTTTCCTTCGGCCTCTTTGGATACTTTTAATTCCGCTGTACCTGTTTTTCCAGCAAGAGTCATTCCATCAATTTTAGCAATTTTCCCTGTACCATCCGGATCATTAATTACTTTCGTCATAGCAGTTTTTAATATATCCTGATTTCCTTTAGAAATTACATTTTCTTTCCAAGCTTTTGGTTGTTTATCTGTTTTAATAATATACGGTGATGGAATCGTTCCATCATTTACAATTGGCGCATACGTTAAAGCTAAATGAAGAGGAGTCATTAATACTTGCCCTTGTCCATATCCTGTATCTGCCATTTGAATATCATTTTTAATACCGTCATTTGCAATTTTAGAAGCAGGGAATCCATATTCAATTGGTAATTTTTCATCGAATCCGAATTTTTTCGCTTCACTCATAAACTTGTCTTTTCCGATTTTCAATGCTTCTTGTGCGAAGTAAATATTATCCGAGTATTTCATCGCCTTATCAAAATCAATCGGATTTGCATCTTTCACACGCGTTACATAATAATTACCCCAAGAAGAATCTTTTGTCCATTTTAATCCTTCAATTTTTAACTCTTCTTTTGGATCAATCGTTTTCGTTTCAAGACCAATTGCAGCTGTAATTGGTTTAAATACAGAACCTGGTACCGATAATTGTGTAAAGCGATTCGTCATCGGCTTTTTCGGATCATTATTCCAAGCTTCGCGTTGTGCTTTCGATGTTCCTCGTGCAATTAAATTCGGATCATATGCTGGACTACTTACTAGTGCAATTGTTTCTCCACTTTTCGGATTAATTGCTGCACTTGAACCAGCTTCGCCCTTCATTTCATTGTACGTTTTTTCTTGAACAGCACTATCAATAGTTAAAGTCACGTTTTCTCCATCAACAGCATCTGTTTTTGCCAAGTTTTTAATTTCTTTTCCTTGTGCATCTTCTACAAAGACACGGCCACCTTTTTTACCGCGTAGCCTTTCCTCTAATACTTGCTCTAAACCAGCTTTACCAACTGGATCATCAGCTTGATAGCCTTTCTTTTGAAGCGTTTTTAAATCTTCAGCATTTACCTTTCCGATATAACCAGTTAGATGAGCTGCCGCTTCCCCTAATGGATATGTACGAACATTTACAGGTTTTGTTGAAACACCTGCTAAATCAATGTACGTATTTTGCGTTGCCCCTTCAGGCAAAATTCCAATTGGTACGAGATACCCTGGTTTTACCCATTTAGCAGCTAATTTTTGATCAATTTCTTCTACAGTCATATTTAACAACTTCGCTACTGTCTCTTTCGTTTGCGGAGCAGTATCGTCTAATTTTTCTGGAACTATTCCAATTTCAGAAGCTTTCCCATTCGTTGCAAGACCTTTTCCATTACGATCGTATATTTCACCACGTTTTGGCTCTGTCGTCTGCATACGCACTTTACTATCTTTCGTCATACCAGGGAAAATAAAATCAGGAGTCCAATCTATTTTCCAAGATTCTTTATCTCCATCTTTTTCTTTCACCATTTTTGCTTCATGGCCAAAAGTAATTTTACCACCAACTGTATCCATGCTTACTTTAAAAGGAACAGGGCCTTCATCTTTTTTATCTTCTTTTACTTCCCCTGTTTCTACCTTTAAGTCTTTTACTTCGATACCAGAATAAATTTTTTCATATTTCTCAGTAAACTCTTTCTTTGAAATATCTTTTTTTGCATTTTTTGATAGTTGATCATACATATCTGCAAATTTTTGTTTATTCCATGCTTTTACATATGTATCAAACGCTTCTTGTGGTTTTTCTTCTTTACCGCATCCAACTAACATGAATGTTAAGCAAAGAAAAAGAATCCCCCATATCTTTCTCAATCCATTCTCCTCCTCTTTCTATATTAGTAATTTTGAAAATTTTAGCATTTTTTACATGCTACCTATCATTATAGCACTATCGAATCTCATCTATAAACTTATATTGGTGAATATAAATAAAAAGATTGATGCGAATTCTCACATCAACCTTTTTTATTATTGTTGTTTCTCATATACATGGTAATAATACGTATACGGGTTTTGTTCATCCGTTAA
Organism: Bacillus sp. AY2-1; assembly: GCF_008368965.1. NCBI lineage: Bacteria > Bacillati > Bacillota > Bacilli > Caryophanales > Bacillaceae > Bacillus > Bacillus sp. AY2-1. The sequence goes on from NZ_QPEL01000115.1 coordinate 2,140, forward strand.
ACCTTTTTCCACAAAAATCTCTTTCCAATTTGTCATATCCATTTCTGGGAAGAATGTATCTCCTTCAAATGCATAATGGATTTTTGTTATATACAATTTGTCTACATAAGGTAAAAAGAGATCATAAATTTGCGCCCCGCCAAAAATAAAAATCTCTTCTTCATTTTTACATAGTTCAAATACTTCTTCTACAGAATGAACAACTTCACATCCTTCAACGTGATATCCTTCATTACGAGTTACAATAATATTACGTCTTCCAGGCAGCGGTCTACCAATCGCTTCATAGTTCTTTCTTCCCATAATAAGCGGGTGACCCATCGTTGTTTTCTTCACGTATTGTAATTCACTCGGTAAACGCCAAGGTAAATTATTATCTTTACCAATTACTCTATTTTCGTCCATTGCGACCATAAATGAAACAATCATTTTTTCATCTCCTCTACAATTATACTGCAACCGGTGCTTTAATTGCTGGATGCGGATCGTATCCTTCAATCGTTAAATCTTCCATTTCAAAATCGAAAACAGATTTCACATCTGGATTTAATGTAAGTTTCGGGAACGGACGTGGTTCACGTGCCAATTGCTTTTCTACTTGTTCAAAATGATTTGTATAAATGTGTGCATCACCAATTGTATGAACAAATTCCCCTACTTCAAGACCACATTCGTGTGCAATTAAATGTGTTAGTAGTGAATAACTTGCGATGTTAAATGGTATTCCAAGGAATATGTCACCACTTCTTTGATATAGCTGACAAGAAAGCTTTCCGTCCGCTACATAAAACTGGAATAATGTATGACAAGGGGGTAATGCCATACTTGGTACGTCTTCAGGATTCCAAGCAGAAACGATTAAACGACGTGAGTCTGGTGTTTTTTTAATCATTTCAATTACATCTTTTAATTGATCAAGTGTCTCACCAGCTGTCGTTTTCCAAGCTCGCCACTGTTTACCATAAACGTCTCCTAAATAACCATATTTATTTGAGAAATCATCATCTTCTAAAACGTTCTTTTTAAACAATTCCATCTGCTCATCGTACTGTACTTTAAATTCTTCATCTTGTTGTGAGCGAAGACCAAAATCCGTCATGTCAGGACCAGTATACTCATCACTTTCTACCCAGCTCTTAAACGCCCATTCATTCCAAATATTATTATTATGCTGCAATAAATAGCGAATATTTGTATCACCTTTCATAAACCAAAGTAGTTCACTTGCTACAAGGCGAAATGGTACTCTTTTTGTCGTTAATAAAGGAAATCCTTTACTCAAATCAAAACGCATTTGATATCCAAATACAGATACAGTTCCTGTCCCTGTACGATCTTCTTTCTTCGTACCATGTTCCATTACATGGCGGCATAAATTTAAGTATTCATTTTCAGCATGTTTCATATGTAGGAAAACCTTCTTTCAATCGTATATGCAATTTATCATAACATGAAAAATGGTAAAGTTAATAATCCTAATTAATAAAATTTCTCCCACTAATTCTTACAAAATTATTAACTTTCCAAATTTAAAAAGGTTTTCATTTTCTATTACCGAAAGTATAGTGCGGTAGAACAAAATTTATATTTGGAGGTTAGAAGTATGTCTAAATTTGGAACGCCTGTTATGACTTCTTTACAAACAACGGTTGAAAAAATGATGAAGGATTTAAATGTTCCTGGTGCTGCTGTCGCTGTAATAAAAGACGGTGAAGTTATTATTTCAGAAGGTTTCGGCTATCGTAATATAGAAACAAAAGAGGCTGTTACACCGCATACTCGATTCGCAATCGGTTCCTCAACGAAAGCTTTTGGCACACTTTCATTAAGTTTGTTAACACAACAACAAAAATTTAATTGGGATAGTCCTGTCCAGTCTTTTATACCTAACTTCTCTTTATCTGAAGTACTTGCTAGCTCACAAGTTACCGGACGGGATTTAGCTTCTCATCGAACCGGTGTAAGCCGTCATGAGGCTCTTTGGTATAGCTCTTCCTTATCTCGAAAAAATCTCGTTGAAAAAATAAAACATTTACCACTTGATGCGCCGTTCCGAACAGCGTTTCTATATAACAACTTAATGTATACAACAATCAGCTACATTGTGGAAAATATTACAAATCAAACGTGGGAACAATACGTTACAGAACATATTTTAGAGCCTTTAAATATGAATCAAACAAACTTCTCTGTTACAGATTCACAAACTACAGATGATTATGCTTTACCTTACGTTGAAAATGAAGGTAAAATAAAAGAAGTTCCATTCCATAACATCGATACAGTTGGAGCTGCTGGGTGTATTAATTCTACAATTGAAGATATGGCAAATTGGGTCCTTCTTCACTTAAACAAAGGTAAATTTGGAGATCATGAATTAATCTCCTCTGAATTATTACAACAAATGTATACACCACATAATTCCATTCCAGATCAACCAGTTTTATCACTTCCTGAATCTCCATTAAATAGTTACGGTCTTGGTTGGTTTATTAGCGCTTACCGTGGTAATAAGGTAATTCATCATGGCGGTAATATTGATGGGTTTTCAGCATTTGTTTCATTCATACCAACAGAAAACATAGGCCTTGTCATTTTAACGAATGCTGGAGGAACATTACTTCCTACTTATCTCGCTAATCAAATTTATGACGAACTACTTGAATTAGAATCCATTGATTGGCATAAACGTGCTGTAGAAGATACTGAGAAAATGAAGGAAATGATGAAAGAAGCAACTGAATCGCTTCCTGAACAAATTAAAGGGACTACACCTTCTCACAAGTTAGAGGATTATACTGGTACTTTTGAACATCCTGCATACGGAACATTACAAGTATACAAACAAGATGATTCGTTATTTGTACAATTTATGGAGATGGAGGTTCAATTGCACCATCATCACTACGACATCTTCTCTGCAAAAATTGACTTATTCCAAATGAAAATGAGTTTATTATTCGCTTATGAAATGAATGTGAGTGGTGAATTCCCATCTCTTCAGTTACATGTGCCAGCTATGTTAAGTACTCAGCCGCTGACATTTAAGAAAATCAAATAATTATTTTGATGGTAAAAAATAAAGGTAGGTGCGAATCACACCTACCTTTTCTATTTCATATCCATCTTATCTGGTTGAAACCAAATCGGCTTCGATAGTTCAAAGTTTTTATGATCTTCTAATACAATATGAAGACGCTCTAACGTATCCTCCAACATATGCGGTGCTGCTCGTAATGTCCAGACAACTGATGAGAAAACTGTCATGCCAACGTACACCGCATATAATTTCCAGAACTCCTCTGGTATTCTCTCATTAAAGTATCCTTCTATTTGTCCGATTGAATATGGAATACTAATGTCTCTTGCAAATAGTGCAATTTTTACGAAATCATGCAGTGGGTCGCCCCAGTCATAACCATTAAAATCAACTACACCTACATATCTCCCATCCCGTACAATTATATTTTCTAAATGAAAATCATCGTGTTGAAATCGATTTGGGCGATCCTTTACATACATTTCATTTTCATCTATAAACTTAATAATTTTATCATCATTTTCAATTTTAATTCCGCATGTTTTATACGCCTCTAAATATTTCCTATGTTTTTTCATTGCTCTTTCATACCACGGAAGTATATTCTTAGGAGCTTCAAGTGTATGCATTTTCGCTAAATCTTTTCCTGCCTCTATGCCAATATCATATTGTTCTTTTGGTGAATACGTAGACAATAGTCTCTTCGCATCTTCCCCTTCTAAATATGAAAAAATACTATAGCATACACCTTCTTCTTCCAATATACCTATTTCAATTGGCCTTTGTGCCTGTACGTTACATTTTACCATTTCATTTAAAATTTGAAACTCTATTTTCTTTCTTTCATACTCTTTTATATCGCCTGTCCGAAATAAATATTTTTCATTATTCGCACTCATAATTATATATTTCTTGTCAGGCGAAAAACCTTTAGAAATTTCTTTAATATCCACTGCATCTTTTACAATTTGTATATTGTTTTGCTGCGCTGTAATTATCTTCATATCTATTCCCCTTACATTTCTGCCTTTGGTGTATAGGCAACTTCTACAATAAATCCATTCGGATCGTAAAAATCAATCGTATAGTAACCTTCCGAATAATGATTCATTTCAATTGGACCACGTATTACCTTCACTTTCGTACTAGAAAGAAAATCTGCTACTTCATCAACTACTTCTCTATGAATAGCTTGATAACAAATATGTCTAGGCCCTAACGTCCTTACGATTTCCTCATCTACTTCTTTAAAATATATTTCACTTTCTCCTGTGCTATATGCTACTTCATTTAACTTTCTCCATCCAATTATGGAAAACAACTTATTATAAAAAGAAATGGACTCCTCTAAATTCGCTACCCAAAATTCAATATGATGAATGCCTGCTCGAAGTGTATTCATATTAAGAATACGCTCCTTGTACTACTTCCACAATTTCCATCGGCTTATGAACCATATAATCTGGTGCATCTTTTTTCACTGTTTCAATGACATCATATCCCCAAGATACCCAAATCACGTTCACTCCAGCCTTTTTACACGCTGCTACATCTCGCTGTTCATCACCAACGTATAACATATCCTGCTCTGTTATCTTTTTCGATTTTAAAAATCTTTTTATCATTTTATCTTTACCAAACAGATTTTTAGAACAATACACTTCTTGTATATTTTCTATATCATTCTTGTGTAAAAATGCCCGAATATGCTCTTCTGAGTTAGATGATATAACCGCAATACCGTATCCTTTTTTATATAGTTCATCTAATACATCCTTCATCCCATGAAATAAAACAAGATCTTTTATAGCAGGCTGATATAATTTATAAAACTCCAACGCTAATATCGGTAATTTATACAGTGGTACATCGAGTTGTTTACATCTCTCTGGCATCGTTAATTTACGTAAATGTTCAATTTCTTCTTCCTTTACCGTTTTATATCCGTGCTTTTCAGCAATTTGATTATAAATTGGTACAAATATATTTTGCGAATCTACTAATGTGCCATCAAAGTCAAAAACAATGTATTTTTGCATCTCCATACTCCTTTTACTTCTTTTTTCTAAACCTATGTTATTCAACAACATAGTTGTCTGTCCCTTCTATAAACATAAAAAAGAACAAGATTTTCTCTTGTTCTTTTTAAGACAACCATTTCGGCGGTACATTTGTATTCCAATAAATATTTCCTAACTCATGATGTCCAGAGTATCCATCATCAAAACGGTGATAATGGAAATTAAAATAATAACCATCTTGCGGCGGATGATCTCTTCTTACATGGAAACGCAATAAATCATTTCCTGATTTCGTATCGTAGACGTGAAAAATCTTTTCATTATTTCCACCAGCTGGTTTTTGAGAAATCGCTAATGATTGTAGTGAGTCTTCTGGTACATCACTAGCAAGCTCAGCAATTGCCTCTTCAATTTTCGGTAATATTACATCTTTAAATTCATCTTCAATTACTGGACCAATTTTAGTACCAAACTTTTGCATCGACTGCTTCTCTGCTTCTTGCATTGCATAAGTAATAAAAGTATCGGTGGTTAACCTGTCATTCGTTTCTTCATATGTATAGGACGTGCTCTCCAAACTTTGTTGCCCAGCTGTGCTCGTAGGCTTGTCCGCAGCTTTGGCATTATCAAGCAATATGGAAGGAGGCGTCACTAAACCAAATGTAAATACGGTAATTAATGCGACTAAGGTTTTTCTAAACCAATTTGGCATTTATGTTCCCTCCCCTTTCACTCATTATTTTTTATATAACGGTGGTTTCTTCTATTATACAAAATGATTATAATTTTTGCACTTTACAATTTTGTTAACGTTCACATATTTTTCACTTGAATATGAAATTGTAAGATTTCATACAATATTAATACCACAATATTGAGGAGGCACTTGAATGACTTTAGATGTCATGTATTCCGCCGCAAGCATACTCGTTTTAGTATATTTTATTTATCAATGTGTTACAGACTAGAAAAAGAGCCGTCAATGGCTCTTTTTTTATGGTAAAAATACAATCCATACAATTAATAAAATAAAAACAAAGCCACCAATCACAGCTGGCAATAAATAAAACTGGGCAAGTATAACTATTCCATACAAGAGTATTGCTGGTAGTAGTAAATAACGATCTGCCTTCCACCTTAGCAAAAGTAATTTTCCTTCTTCACAATATAAATGAAGAAACATTTTTTTCGTAAATTCATTCCAATAATCACGCGCATAGCGAGAAATTGCAACTACAGTAAATACAAGAACAATAGCTGCAATCCACCTTGGAGTCATGATTATACTTGCAGTACTCATACATACAATTTGAATATAAAATATTCGTGCAGTACTTGTACGGAAAAATTCTTTCAAAAAAGATTCGACAATAAGAGAATCTGCTTTTTTTCCTAATAGTCTTTTAGAACGCGGAAACATCCACGGTTTTTTATTCGAGCTACTCGGTTTAGCTGCATGACCACCAACTTGCATAATTCCGCTCGTCCAGCGCATGCTTTCCTCTTTTTCTTTCTCGATTTCTTTAAAAAAGAACTTTTTATAATTCATTTTCTCTTTTACTAATACACTACTTAAGAAAATTACTAGACCGATAAATAGAATTGAATAATATAGATTTTTATAAATAAAAAATAAACTAATTCCAAAAAAGGACAAGCTCATAGAAAATACTACATTTTTTACAATCCATAAAACCCATCGTTTCCCCACCTGTACATGAATAAATCTTGTTAACAACGACAACATAAATCGAAATATAGTAAAGAATACCCAAAATAATACGACTTGTATCTCTGTTACTCCGATACTTTTCATCAACACTGGTAACATAATAACGACTACTATTACATTCGTTATCGCTATTCGAACAAATGTGTACATCATGCCATACTGGACTAATTTTCGCATATGTGTTGCATACGAAATTAAAAATAAACTATCCGCTTGCTCAAAAAACGAACGAACTCCTCTCGGATATGTTACTAGATAAAATGCGAGTAATCCTAATCCGAAATAAATCGTCTCTTCCATTGATAATTCATTTATCCATAGTGACCTATAATAGATTCCCATAAATATAAGTGTTGGAATAATAATATATAACGCGACTGTCCAATCTGTTACCGAACATATAGACTTCCACTTCCGCTGGAGCTCATGACATAATCTTTTATAAAATTGTTGTTTAATCATGTTGTTCACGCCTTACAATTATATCAAAGCAGTCTAGTAATGAGCTATCCGGCATTTCCGCTAACATTTGAATAGATTCTAAATGTCCATCTGCGACTAATGTACCTTGTGAAATGAGTAAAAATCTTTCACAAATTTTTTCAGCAGTATCCAATACGTGCGTACAAAGTAAAATTCCTGCTCCGCGCTCTTTTTCTTTATATAAATAACTTAAAAACTCTTTCGTAGCTACTGGATCTAAACCGATAAAGGGTTCGTCAATTATATAAAAATCTGGCTCAGTTAAAAACGCCAATATTAGCATCGATTTTTGTTTCATACCTTTTGAAAACTTTGATAAATATTCATGTTTATGCTTATCCATTCGAAAAGTATGTAATAATTGTCCCGCTCTTTCTTCCCAGCTTCCCATTTCACTTCCACGAGCTGCCATTAATAATTCAATATGTTCCCAGAGCGTCAAGTAATCATAGTATGTTGGATGTTCTGGTACGTATGCATACGGATTTTTCTTTTCACCGAATGATATTTCACCGTCCATATTTACAAGTAATCCCAGCATCGTTTTTATCGTCGTACTCTTCCCAGCACCATTTGCTCCAATAAGAGCAACTAGTTCACCTTTTTCGATAGAAAAAGCTATATCACGAATTGTTTTTTCACCTATTTCATATCCAGCTGAGCGGATATTTACTTCTAACATGCATTTCCCCTCTTTCCATTTCCAATAAAATCAAGGAAAAGAATAACATATAACTATCTATATATCATTATAAAATATTTATTTTTATGGCAGGAAAAAACATTTTTTAACAGAATACTAAATGTTTGATTACATTTTATTGGAGTGGATAATATGTCTTTTCAAATTCGTGAAGCAACGATAGATGATATAGACGCACTTTGTTCTTTAACGAAAGAATTAAAAGGTTCCTCTATTTCCTATGAAGATATGAACAATCGATTACAATTCGTACAAATGAGTCCGTTTGATTTTTTATATGTTTACGAGGAAGAAGAAGCTATATTTGGATTACTTGGATTTCGTATACGTGAAAATTTAGAAGATGTAACACGTTATGGAGAGATTTCAATTATTAGCGTTGATTCTAACATACGACGTAAAGGCATTGGACAAGTTTTGATGGATTATGCAGAACAATTAGCAAAGAAACATAATTGCATTGGCACATGGCTAGTTAGTGGAACAAAAAGAGTAGAAGCTCATCCTTTTTACAAAAAATTAGGCTATGAGGTAAATGGCTACCGATTTGTAAAACATTTTTAAACTACTTATAAATTGAAGGGGCTATAACTATGACAAACATTAAAGCAATTTTCATTGATCGTGACGGTACAATTGGTGGTGACACTACAATACATTATCCAGGATCTTTTACATTATTTCCATTTACAAAAACATCCTTGCAAAAACTAAAAGCTAAGAATATAAAAATTTTCTCTTTCACAAATCAACCTGGGATTGCAGATGGAATAGCAACTGTAGCCGATTTTGTACAAGAATTAGAAGGCTTCGGTTTTGATGATATTTATGTATGTCCTCATAAACACGGTGATGGTTGTGAATGCCGTAAACCGAGTACAGGCATGCTGCTTAAAGCAGCAAAAAAACATGGGCTTGATTTAACACAATGTGCTGTAGTTGGTGATCGCTGGACTGATATTGTTGCAGGAGCAAAAGTAAATGCGATAACGATTCTAGTCCGAACAGGCGCTGGGTATGATGCTTTGCATACGTACCGAAACAAATGGGCACATATTGAACCAAACTACATTGCAGATAACTTTGAAGATGCAACAAACTGGGTTTTAAATCAACTATAATACAAAGGTAGCAAGTTCCCTTTTGATAAGCAGACATTGCAATTCAAATTATATTTTTTATTACTAACAGCAATTAACGTAAAGAAGGAATAGCTTAGTGGCTATCCCTTCTTTATTGACTTCTATTATTTACATTTGTTATCTGTTTTTATTGAGTATTCTCATCGTTTTTATACTCCAAAATATCCCCTGGCTGACACTCCAAAGCTTTACATATCGCTTCTAATGTTGAAAAACGAACCGCTTTTGCTTTCCCATTTTTCAAAATAGAAAGATTCGCCATCGTAATTTCAACCTTCTCCGAAAGCTCCGTTACACTCATCTTTCATTTTGCTAACATGACGTCAATATTAATAATAATTGTCATATCCGCCACCTCAAACTGTCAAATCATTTTCTGATTTTATGTTAATTGCTTCTTGTAGAAGGCGTTGAAGGATAGCGGTAAAAACAGCGCTAACGAACGAAGCAAAAATGATAATAAGTCCCACTAACCCAATAGGAGGTTCCATTTTCTTCGCTATAAAATGAAAAAGTGGCAAACCTAATACATACAAACCACTGATTGTAACTGCACAGCGCTTTATATTCTTTAACGACTTTACAGATAATTCCGAGAACGCTGTGTTCTCGTCAATATACTGTAAAAGATTGAAAGCCTGATAAAGAGCAACATAAAAAGGCACAGCTGCTCCATACATCACAATGAAAACAAGATATTTTATCGGAGCGATATTAGGATACAAATTCGCTACAAAATTCGCCATTTCCGGCACTAAAAATATGCATAAGGCAAGCACTGCAATTCCAGAAAGAAAAATAATTACTTTTAAGAACGTTGTTGAACTTCATTTAAGGTTCATTTACAATAACTCACTTATTTAATGACAACATAATTTTACCACATAATTTATCGTTTAACAATAAATAAATATCGTTTTATCGTTATTGTCATACTTTTTAATTTAGGCAAAAATAAAAAAGAATTTCTCATTACAAAGAAATTCTTTTTCTTGAAAATGCCTCTTTCAACTTAATTTTTTAAAACGTTAATTCGTAATGGAAATAACGATTATCTCTCAAATAACCATTTTCAGCATATAATCGTTGTGCTGATAAATTATCAATCTCTGTTTGTAATTTTACACCTTTTGCTCCATTTTCTAATGCGTATTCTTTAGCAGCTTCTAATAATTTTTTACCTGTTCCGGCTCCACGCTTCGCCGCTTGTACAAATAAATCATTTAAAATCCATAATTCTTTCATTGAAATGGAAGAAAATGATGGATATAGTTGTGTGAACCCAATATATTCGCCGTCTTCAACTGCTACGAAAATAACGGACTCTTTTTTCTCAATTCGGTTTCGTAAAAATACTTTTGCCCCTTCTAAATCAGAATCCTGCCTATAAAACATGCGATAGTTATTAAAAACTGATGCTAGTCCATCTAAATCTGCAATTGTTGCCTCATATATTCTCATTTTACTCCATTCCCCTTCCAATACTGTCTCATTATATCCGTTGCCCATTTAGGCTGGTGTATTTCTTCTTTCGGCATAAACTCTTTCATTATTGGTTTTATATCCAATATAGGAGTGCCATCAATAGCATCTAATCCCTCAACAATAATTGATTTACCTTCTCTTTTGATCACCTTTACAATTGTTACACCTATGCGATTCGGGCGATTTTTCCCGCGCTGTGCAAAAATACCTACTTCAGGATAATCCTTATTATTTCTAGGATGTCTAGCAAAATACTGAATTTGCTCGTCAGTTACTTTATGAAAATAAAAAACAACTTCAATATGAGAAAAATCTTCAATCCCTTGTATACTTTCTTCTGCATACATTTCAGTTAAAGTTATACGGGATCTTACTTCTCCCCACTCATCATCTTTTATTTCCTTTCTTTCATTATGTACAAATGCGATTGGTTGAACTGAAAACATGCGCATTCCCCCTTAAATGTAACCACTTACATTATAAAATATTTTCTGAATGTTTTCCAGATATATGAATTTAGTTTACATAATATAATTACATTCTATCTAGAGCTACCTTGACTGCTTCAATTGCATGTATATGAGTCGTATCAAATATCGGGACAGATACGTCTTCTTGCTTTATTAATAACCCTATTTCTGTACAACCTAATATGATTCCCTGTGCTCCTTTTTGCACTAACTCTTCGATGACTCTTTTATAATATTCTCTAGATTGAGATACTATTTTTCCTAAACATAATTCTGTATATATTACTTTATTTATTTCTTTTCTATTTTTTTCTGATGGTACTATTACTTTTATATTATTTTCTTCTATACGTGACTTATAGAAATCTTGCTCCATTGTATATGTAGTTCCAAGCAGACCAACCTTTTGAATGTCTTTTCTTTTAATTGCTTTTGCAGTTGCATCAGCAATATGTAAGACTGGAATATCAATTTTCGCCTTTATTTTTCCAACTACCTTATGCATTGTATTTGTACAAATGATTATAAAGTCTGCTCCTCCCTTTTGTAATGAATATGCCGCATTCCCTAGAATTTCTCCAGCACCATCCCAATCTCCGCTAGACTGACATCGTTCAATCTCTTCAAAATCCACACTATTAATCAAACATTTTGCTGAATGTAGCCCTCCTAATCTCTCTTTTATTTCTTCATTAATAATTCGATAATATTCAGAAGTTGATTCCCAACTCATACCACCTATAAGACCTATCGTTTTCATATAAACAACAACACCTACCTAAACTTTTTTATAAAACTAATAACAACGTTTTATTGTATATATTATACATAATAAAACAAGACTTTAAGTTTGAAATATAAAGTCTTGTTTTACGGAATTTAATAT
>NZ_QPEL01000116.1:0-7727 GCF_008368965.1 Bacillus sp. AY2-1
TTGTACGTTATGATAGATATGTTCGAAAAATCGTTAATATAATTTCACATACTATCTGTCACTATCATGATTAAAATTTCTCTAATACGATTTTCCCGATGGTACGTCCACTTTCAAGTAGTGCATGTGCCTTCTTTAAGTTTTCAGCGTTAATCGGTGTTAATGTTTCATTTAAGGTAGTCTTTAAAATGCCTTCATCTAGTAGTTCGCTTACTTTATTTAATAGTTCGTGCTGCGTAATCATATCGCCAGTTTCATACATTGCTTTTGTAAACATAAACTCCCAAACGAGTGTAGCACTTTTACTTTTTAAAATACCCATTTCAAGAGGGTGTTCATTTTCTACGATAGAGCAAATTTTGCCTTGTGGTTTAATAAGGTCACATATTGCTTGCCAATGTTGATCTGTATTGTTTAAGCAGAAAATATAATCTACATCGCTGAATCCAAGGCTTTGTAATTGCTCTTTTAAAGGGGCATGATGGTCAATTGTATGGTCAGCTCCAAGCTTTTTAACCCAGTCTATCGTTTCGCCGCGGGAAGCAGTTGCAATTACATTTAGTCCAGCCCATTTCGCCAGTTGAATTGCAATTGAACCGACACCACCAGCTCCGCCGATAATTAAAATGTTTTTAAATGAGTTCGTATCTTTTTTAGTATGATCAATGCCTAAACGTTCAAATAAACCTTCCCAAGCTGTAATCGCTGTTAAAGGAATTGCGGCAGATTCAGCATCATTTAACGTTTTTGGTTTCTTACCAACGATTCTTTCATCAACTAAATGATATTCACTATATGTACCTTGTCTCGTAATGCTTCCAGCGTAAAACACTTCGTCGCCTTCTTTAAATAACGTACAACCTTCGCCCGTTTGTACGACAATACCACTCGCATCCCAGCCGAGTATTTTTGCTATATCTTCTTTTTTATCTTTCGGAGAGCGAACTTTTGTATCAACTGGATTAACGGAAATTGCGTTAATTTTAACGAGTATATCTCTTCCTGTAGCAACAGGTCTTTCAACTTCAATATTAATTAAACTGTTTTCTTCTTCAATAGGTAAGTATTCATGTAAACCAATTGCTTTCATTTCTATTCCCTCCATTAAAGTAAGAGTCATTTACTCTTTTATTATAGATGGTGAAATGCCATTATGTAAAAAAAGTACACTCTTTTTTATTTATGCTGGTATGAAAGTGTGGAAGGAGTTTATTTCTAAAAAGCAGAATTTTTTATTGTGTTACTTTATCTTAAATTAAATGTAAAGGTGGATACATAATGACAGTAAAAAAGCTTTATTTCATCCCAGCAGGTCGTTGTATGTTAGACCATTCTTCTGTTAATAGTACGCTCACACCGGGAAATTTATTGAACTTACCTGTATGGTGTTATCTTTTGGAGACGGAAGAAGGGCCTATTTTAGTAGATACAGGTATGCCAGAAATTGCGGTTAATAATGAAGGTCTTTTTAACGGTACATTTGTTGAAGGACAGATTTTACCGAAAATGACTGAAGAAGATAGAATCATAACTATTTTAAAGCGTGCAGGGTATGAGCCAGATGATCTCCTATATATTATTAGTTCACATTTGCATTTTGATCATGCGGGAGGAAATGGTGCTTTTTCGAATACGCCAATCATTATACAGCGTGCTGAATATGAGGCGGCGCAATATAGAGAAGAATATTTGAAAGAGTGTATATTGCCGCATTTGAACTACAAAATTATTGAAGGGGATTATGAAGTGGTACCTGGTGTTCGGTTATTGTATACACCAGGACATTCGCCAGGGCATCAGTCACTGTTAATTGAGACAGAAAAATCCGGTCCGATATTATTAACGATTGATGCATCTTATACGAAAGAGAATTTTGAAGATGAAGTGCCGTTTGCAGGATTTGATTCAGAATTAGCTTTATCTTCAATTAAACGTTTAAAAGAAGTTGTGGCGAAAGAGAAACCAATTATTTTCTTTGGTCATGATATAGAGCAGGAAAAGGGATGTAAAGTGTTCCCGGAGTATATATAGTGCAAAAAGTCATGAGCTCGCGTGCTCATGACTTTTTCGTTTAAATAATTTTTTTAAATAAATTATAAACTTTTTTTGAACTATCTTCGTTTAACTGATAGTACGTAAGGTTTACATCATCAGGAGTATCTTGCTGAGCAATCATCACTTCGCTGTTGTGATGATCAACTACCCATATGAAATATTTTTTATAAGTTCCATCTTCGAAAGTAATCCACATATCACAATCTATTAAATCTGATCCTTCCTCATCCAATGTTAATTTGCCTTTTTTTGCGGTATTCATACTGTTAATAAACGTTTTTAACTCATCTGTTTTTGTGAGAAAGATATCCTTTTTTGTTTTAATTGATTCGACATGTATATCTTTTATTTCCTGTTTTCCTAAAAAAACAGGAGGCTCATTTGGATCTCGGGAGCTTGAAATAATAGTAGCTTTCTTTTTCGGCTTATTTGCAGTATACAGATCTTGAATAGATTTTCCCGAGTTTACAAACCATACAATTCCAGAAATAATTAATACGCTACCTAACAATAAAATAATTTTTTTAATAGGATTTTCTCCTCTCTATTACTTTGTGTGAAGAGCTTTTCTATTAATATATGATAGGTAAGCGTAAAGTATTATAGTTGAACTTGGTTATGCTTCACAGTTTTTATCGGGCGATCTATGAGTAAATTGTAAGTGAGCCCAATTAATACGAAAATGCCACCGATAACTTTACCGATAGAGAGTTCATTTGTCAGGAAGAAATCAATAATAGTCCCCGCAAATAATTGTCCGATAAAGATGAGTAATGTTAAATAAAAGGCTGATATTTTAGGAGTAATATAGTTGGATAATGAAATAACGATAACGCCTACTAATCCGCCTAAGTACACGGCGATAGGAATAGATTGCAACGTATGAATAGGGATATACAATGAATCTGAACTGAAAATTAAAAATAACATAGAGAAAAATAATCCAGTAATATAATTGAAAAACGTGCCTTCCCAGTTTCCAATTTCCTTTGCTAAATTCGCGTTAATAATTCTAGCAACGACGATAGAAACACCAGCTAAAATAGCGATCGTAATATATAACATATTTTTGCCCCCATTAATAAATTGTCATGATAATAATCCCAGAAGAGATGAATGCTAATCCAACTAGTTTTTTCTTTTCAAACTTTGCAACTTTCATTCCTAATAAGCCGAAATGATCAATAACGATGGAAGCAATAGATTGACCGAGTAAACTTAATGCGATCGTAATAGAGGCACCGAGGACGGAGAAACTTATATTATTAAAAAGAACAGTGAATACTCCAATCGCTCCAGCGCTATATAAAAAAATCGGAATACCTTTATCGAAATGAATTTTATGTTTGTTTAAGATTAAAATGAAGATAACTGCAATTAAACCGACGAGGTGAATGACAACGCTTGCTGTATACTTCCCAATTAACTCGGATAAAATTCCATTCAATGGGAGCATAACGGCGATGAGCACACCAATAAAGACAGAAAGAAAGTTATACAATGTAATATCCCCTTTATATTTCATATTTGTAATGACTGTATCATGCTGAAATTGTGTATTGTTATGACATATGTCATAGTGGAAGAAGAAAATTTTAATTACAATGGGGATGAGTTGTAAAGGTGGGGGACTATGAAGAAAGTATGTAATTCTATTAAACTAGCAGAGTATATGAAGAAAAATAATATTGATTCATTTTTTAGTCATGATATGAAGCCATATATGGAACTTATATTTTTTAAAAAGAATGAGTTTATTTGTAGAGAAAATGAAGAAATAGAGTATTTATTTTTCTTCGTTGAAGGAAAAGCGAAAGCGTTTAATACATTAAGTAACGGGAAATCTGTATTGCTATGTTTCTATGATAGTTTGCAGCTGTTAGGAGATGTTGAGTTAATTCATTCTCAAAAGACTGCTTCAAACGTACAAGTAATGGCAGATTCATATTGTGTTGCTTTACCTTTAGGAAAAGTGAGAAATCAGCTATTTCATGATGCGAAATTTTTAAGATGTATTTGTGGATCGTTAGCACATAAGTTAAATCGACTTTCAAAAAATAGTACAATTAATTTACTATATCCACTTGAAAATAGACTTGCAAGTTACATGTTAGCAGCAGGGGAACGAGCGGTGCAGCACGGAAATCGAATTGTGTTTAGTGGGAATTTAACGGAAACAGCTGAATTGTTAGGAACGAGTTATCGGCACCTATTACGTACATTAAATATTTTTTGTGATAAAGAGATTATAAAGAAAAACAATGGTTGCTTTGAAGTAGTGAATGTGGATGTTTTGAGGGAATTGGCTGCGGATGTTTATAAATAGGAGATGAAGTTATAAATGATTACACCTATATTTAGAATTTTTGATATTGAAAAAGCAAAACTATTTTACATAGGTTTTTTAGGATTTAAACTGGATTGGGAACATCGGTATGAGGAAAATATGCCATTATATTTGCAAATTTCGTTACAGGATGCTGTGATACATTTATCAGAACATCATGGTGATGCCTCACCAGGTGGTGCGATTCGGATCAAAATAGATGATGTAAAGGATTATCATTCTGTATTATTAAGTAAAGAATATGCTTATTCGAAGCCGAATATAGAAAAAACACCTTGGGGTACAATTGAATTAACTGTGATTGATCCGTTTTTAAATAGAATTATATTTTATGAGGAAAAATTGTCGGAGTAGAAAGGATTCATATACAAATATTCATGGGTTAAGTAGTGTAGTTACGTGGTAAATGTAATGAAGAGTAGTTCATAAAGTAGTGAACTGCTCTTTTTCATGTTGTTAAACAGATTGAATTATTGAAAAATAAATCGTATGATAAAATACATGAACAAATGAGCATATATTCATTTGTTGTAAGGAGGGGGGAAAAGATGTTAGATGCAATCATTGTTGGAGCTGGTCAAGCGGGATTGACAATAGGATACTACTTGAAGCAGGCAGGATATAATTTTTTATTACTCGAGGCAGGAAACCGAATTGGTGATTCATGGAGGAATAGATATGATTCTTTGCGGCTCTTTACACCGAGTGAATATAGTAGTTTACCAGGTAGGATATTAAAAGGAGCAAGGAATGAATTTCCACATAAAGATGAAATTGCAACTTATTTAGAAGAATATGCAAGACATTTTCAATTACCGGTACAATTACAAACGGAAGTTCTAAAAATAAAGAAAGAAAAAGAAATATTTGAATTACATACTCCTACAGAAATTTTACAAACGAAAAAAGTTATTATCGCATCAGGTGGTTTTCAGCATCCATTTATTCCCTCGTTTTCAGAAAATCTTTCACCACATATTTTTCAAATACATTCATCACAATATAGATCATCATCGCAAATTCCACAGGGGAAGGTACTTGTAGTAGGTGGCGGAAATTCAGGAATGCAAATCGCAGTAGAACTTGCAAAAACGCATGAAGTTACGGTGTCTATTAGTCATCCCTTAACGTTTTTACCGTTACAACTTTTTGGAAAAAGTATTTTTAATCTGCTAGAAAAAGTGGGTTTATTGTACGCTGAAATAAATACAAAGAGGGGAAGATGGTTTCAGAAGAGAAAGGACCCTATTTTCGGTTTTGAAGGTAAGAAACTTATTCGTAATGGAGCAATCAAACTACAAGAAAAAGTAGTAAGTGCATCAGGAAATAACATTATGTTTCAGAATGGTGATATTTATAGTGCAGAAAGCGTTATATGGTCAACTGGTTTTGTTCAAAATTATAATTGGATTGAAATTGAACAGGCAGTGAATGAGAAAGGGTTTCCTAATCATATAAAGGGAGTTAGTCCAGTAAGAGGATTGTATTATATCGGATTGCCGTGGCAATCTCAAAGAGGCTCTGCGCTTATTTGTGGTGTAGGAAAGGATGCAGTATATTTGCTTTCTGAAATCAAAAAAATAGATCAGTAGCAATAACTACTGATCATCCATATGTACATGAATTAGGAGAGGTCAAACATTTATTAACTTTATTATAATAGATTTTCATAGAATTAAAAACTGAAAATTCAAATTTAATGTTGAGAAAGTTTTTTGTATCGAAATATATGAAAAAATAGGGATTTTCATCCCACATTAACGGACAGTAAGGCCTCCACTGATTAAAGTTTCACTTTATTAAAAGGAAAAATGATATTTATATTTTAGTAAATTATGATATAGTCTAAATAAGTGTGTTTTTCCATAAATGTAATTATTTTCATTGTAGTTTCGTTTATATAAGGGAAGGAGAAGTAATTATGAAGTTTGATGATCAACGCTTACTAGGAGTCCGATTAGGTTCTGTACTTGTGACAGAGGAAAATCAATATTTAGTAATTAAGAAAAAAGATCATTATGCACTATTAAATATACATAATTTAGAATGCACTCATGTTGAAGTGCAGTTAGAACATTTGGAAGAAATGTTACATGAAGATTTCCAGGAAAGTATAACGGAAATTATCGCACCAGAACATATAAAAATTGTTGCGAAAAATGTTATATAGATAAAGAAGCTGGAAGGAACAGCTTCTTTATTTTCATTATAAGGATAACGTTTTTACAACCTCACCAATGATCCCTTCCATTTGATGAACACCTAAATCGGAATTGGTCATAATAACAGCGCCATTCCCGCAGTATGGATAACAAACCATCATACATTGAAATCCGACGCCCCATCCGAGTGAATAAATCTGTAATTCTTCATTAGAATCATCTAGAAAAACACCTAATCCAGTCCATTTTGAGCAACCTTGAGGAGAAATCATGTCTAGTACTAATTTTTGAGAAAGTTTTAGTTTGCCCTTTCCTTGTAAGGAATGAATGATTTCAATGACTAAAGCTGATAAGTCAGTTGGTGTTGTCCAAATGCCTGAAGCAGCTGCGAATGGATAAAATGGAAATCTCTCATTTGTTACAGTTCTATCTTTATTATGGCCGCAAGCAAAAACATCGGTTTTATCTATGTCTTTTGGAGAGAAGAGTGTACTATTTTTCATTTGTAGTGGCTGAAAGATATATTCTTCAAGTAAAAGGTTAAATGGTTTTCCAGTTATATCTTCAAGTAGTAGTTCGATAATACAAAAGTTTGCATCAGAGTAGTGAAATTCACTTTCTGGTTTATAAGTTATTTCTATTGGTACTGAACAATATGATGTTTTACCAGCAAGGAGTTCAGATAAGTTTGGTCGCCCTTGTGCAAATGTAAAATGTTCAAAACTATTAGGAGGATCAATAATTCCAGATTGGTGACTTAATAAATTTCGCAGGGTAACTTTTTTCTGTGAGGTAAATAGATTGGTAGGTATGTTCCAAGATGTAAGTCTATCATTTACGTCTCCATCTAAATGTATGATTTCTTGATCTGATAACGTTAGTACGAGCATTGTAGTGATAAACTTACTAATAGAACAAGAATTAAATATAGAATTCGTAGTGACAGTTCTAGTTGTTCCAGATTCAAGTGTTCCGAAAGTAATCGCTTCGTCTAGTTTGCCGTCACGTATAACGGCAAGACTTAAACCTGCAACGGAATATTGGTTCATTTTCTCGTATATATTGTTACTTTTTAAGTTCATAGTGACTCCTTTCTTCAAAAAAGACAGAATGTTAGTTCTATTATACTATAGTGAATAGAGAGTGTGAGAGACAAAGAAAAA
>NZ_QPEL01000117.1:0-3337 GCF_008368965.1 Bacillus sp. AY2-1
GACTAAAATATCTAGTGTTATCTGATAATTTTAAACTATTTAACGTTTTATTCGCTAAAAATCTTATTTAACAAGCTCTTTTAAGGTGGTAAATAGAAAAAAATTACAGTTTGAAATTATCTCGAAAAAGCTTACGTATCCTTAAGTGACTAAATCGAGTACCTTTTTATGGGATTATTCTTTCTGTAATGGTAAGATTATTCTGAAAAATAAAAAGGAGGGACTCTAATGTGTACAAAAGAACAAATTTCAAACTTATTTCGAAACTTTTCAATAAAGGAATGTAAAGGGTCAAGTGATTTATATGAATATTTATCAATGAAAATTGCTGAAGATGAGGAAGTACTTACACTATCGTCCTATGCTCAGGTAGGTCAACCAGTCCCAAACTTACTATTAGGTGCAGTACATTATTTATTGCTAGCAGGGAAAGAACATCATTTAAAAACGTATTATAGTAGTTTAGTTGAAAATGCTGATACAAATTTAGATAAAGCTTTTAATCATTTTAAAGATTTCTGTAAAGAGTACCGAGAAGAAATCATTACTTTGTTACAAACGAAACTCGTTCAAACAAATGAAGTAAGACGGTGCGCATACTTATACCCAAGTTTCTGCTACATATTTAACAAAGTGAAGAAGCCGTTAGCGTTAATTGAAATTGGGACAAGTTCTGGGTTGCAACTGTTCTGGGACCAATATAGTTATTCGTACGGGACGGATGAAATGTACGGAAATATAAATTCAAATGTGCATGTAACTTCTGAAATAAGAGGGGAGAATGTACCGCATTTTCTAAAAGAAAGCCCATCTGTCGTAGAAAGAATCGGACTGGACTTACATGTGAATGATTTACATAATGAGGAAGATTATTTATGGTTACGTGCTTTAATTTGGCCAGAACATAAAGAAAGGCTTGAGATGTTTGATCAAGCTGCATCTTTAGTGAAAAATGAATCTGTCCAATTCATAGAAGGAGACGGTGTAGAGCTATTATCATCTATTATTGAACAAATAAGTGAAGAAGCTGTTATTTGTATTTTCCATACACACGTTGCAAATCAAATACCAGAACAAGTAAAACATAAGTTAGAAAAACAAATACAAGAAATTGGCGCAAAACGTGATGTATTCCACCTTTATAACAACATGTGGGATCGTGACCTTCATATTGATTATTATATTAACGGAAACGAATATCGTGAAACGGTTGGAGAAACAGAAGGGCATGGGAAATGGTTTAGCTGGAAGATTGGAAATGAGACGCCTATTTAGATTAATAGGGGTGCCCTCACTTGTAAAAGGTGGGGCCATAGGCTCAATCATGGACTAAATGGTTAAGGAAATAAATATTATTAGTAACATACAAAAAATGCTTCGGAGAAATCCTAAGCTTTTTTGTATTACATTTAAACCCCATAATGGATCATGTACTTTTGTTCTGTTGTAGCTTGTACAATTTTTGAAGCTAACTCATTCAGCTCATCAGAATTTTTGAAGAACTTTGAAGATGTAACTGTTTCATAGAATATTGCTAATGATTCAGGCGGGATAATTGTAATACCGTAATAGGCTAAACCGTATTCCTGATTTTTGGCTGTATGGAAGTAGGTTTTCATAATTGATACATTTTGACCTAAACTACTGATAATATCATCATTCACAGAAATACAATGATATTTCTCTGGTGTATAATCTTTGTAATTTTTTTGAGAAGTAAAATCGTCAATTATTCCAAAATCATGAACACATGCCATTATTATCGTCCTTTCAAATTTAATAAAGTAAAATGTTCATTCGTTTAAGTATAATAGAAATGGTTATGTAGTTCATTAGTATCATGCTTCATAAAATATCTTCGGTTCTTCTTCGTAAAAACAGTTTAATTATTAATAAACTCATCGGGAGCCCAAGTGGCGATTTCATTCCCAGGTGCAGCTACTACAAGCCATTGCTCACATAGGACACCAGCTTGCCAACATTCATAATAATCATGAAAACCATTTACAAAAATAATTTGTCCACTATCTAATGTAATAATTAAATGAGGGCTTTCTAAGCCAAGTTGTATATCGGTAACTTTTTGTCTTCTTATCTTAAATATTCTTTCATATTCTTCTTCCCCAGAATAAACTTCAAATTCATCTTCATTTAATGGGTATCTTTTTTGAGGTTTATGAAATAAACACCATTTTGATTCGATATTGATATATAATTGTCCGTCATAATCAACTGAGTCGTGAAAGTTTGTGAAATGAATCTTTATAGCGCCTGGAGAAATACCAAATTGTAATCCATCAACTTGTGATCCGATGAATAGATTTTTCAACACTTTTTCAGCGTGAATTTTATCCTCTTTATTCATTCTTGAAATCCTCCTTTTCTTAAAAATATACTTTATATTTTTATTGTAATAAATAAATTTTCATGTGAAATGAACCTTTTGTGAAAAACGAGCGAATATATTGTGAAAGATCATGAGAAGGGGTTGTAATGTTGGATGAAGTAAAATTGAAAGAATGGCTATAGAGTTTACTTTACTGTTAAAGTATTTCATATAAAAATCATGCATTCATTCTAAGTCATTTACCCAAATTGCGATATGTTCAATTTTCATAGGTTTCATCCATCCTATCTGTAGCAATTAGGCTTCCACTGTATTAAGTTTGCATTTGCATTGCAACAATTTTGCTTTGGTGTTAAAGCTAGTTGTTAATTTTTGATTATGTACGTACATACAATATGTAATTAAGTAAATGATCAACATAGTAATTACAGAAAAGGGTGAATGAAGCATATGAATCAATTTGAGCAAATGATGTACGTTGGTGTCATCATGTCTATTGTACTATCCGTTATGATTTTAGGGTCCTTATATTATAATCCTCGACTTTCATTAACTGATTATCCGAAAGATATTCAAAAAGTAGTTTTTCCAAAATCGATTCATGAAAAAAAGCAAACCATTTACTTTAATATTGTATATAATGCTATTCTTTTCAGTTGTCCTTTCGTTTCTACATATATATTACATAAGCATGAAAAATTATTATATATTGATGCTTATTTACACACTTTTGGTATTTTAATGATTTTCAATTTAGTAGATTTACTTATAATTGATTGGCTAATTTTTTGCTGGATTACTCCGAGGTTTGTTGTGATTCCTAGTACAGAAGGAATGAAGGGATATAAAGATTATAAGTTTCATTTAAGAGGTGCTATAGTCGCTACTAAAATTTTAGCAATCGTAAGTTTATTTTTGGCGGGAATTGCAACAACTATTTAGTGTGAAGAAGGGCATGAAGCTTTTATAAAAGATAAGGATATTTAGAAT
>NZ_QPEL01000118.1:0-1077 GCF_008368965.1 Bacillus sp. AY2-1
ATTATAAATTGTCTCTAATAGCCAAATGGATTATTGAAAAATCGAAGTATAGCCTCCCAAAAAAACAACTGTTTATTGCATTGAATACAAACAAAACAGAAGTCCTAAAAAAGACTTCTATTTTGTGACATATAATGAATAATAAGGTGGTAAACAAATCAAGATAATGTGATTGAGTGGTAAAAATTTATTAATAGCTGTTTTAGAATCTCTTATAACAAGGCTGATTACAAAAAGCGGATCTCTACACTGCTAATAAAAATTGAAAAATTCTACTCATTAAAACTTAGACTAACTACAGTTGCAATTGATTGGGCTGCATGTTCCCAGCTTCCATCTATAACTTTACCAATTTGCTGACCAAGTGTATTTAAATCATTTGGATTAACTGGAATTCCATTATACGCAGCAAGAATTGATAAAAGTGGAGCGGCAAATGGTGTCCAACCACCTCTATCAATATTAAATACAGGTTTATCTAGTACCTTTCCATCTTGTACTGTAAACTCATAATAAAATTGATCATCTGGACGAAAACTTAAATGATGAGAAATTTGCCCCTTAACATATTTTTTTCCTGCACCTAGGTTTACTACTTCTATTTCTTTTACATTAAATTCATGTTCAAATACTTTAATTTTTTTGACTTCTGGACCATTTAAGGCAGCTTGAACGGCTGTTTCCAAATTATTTTGTGCCAAAGGTTGAATACTCGATTGTGCCTCTTTGTGTTGAATAGGAGCCTCTTTTTCTGCAGCAAACACCGAGGTAGTAGGTAGTGCACCTGTAGCTAACGTAGCGGCAAGTGCTGTTGTCATAATGATTTTTCTTTTCATCTTCATAGTTTTTCTTCCTCTCTTAAAGTTATGATATATAATCTTTTAAAGACTGACACGGTGCAATTTTTTTCATAATGCACGTAAAAAATTAGTTTAAGAATTATGTGAAATCTTGTCAGAAAATTAAAGTTAATTATATATGTATTTAAGATGATATCTATCTACACATATTTTTTCAATTTTTAGATAAATGAAATAGTAATGGCTTCTTAAGAATTAATTTAGCACCTTGTTTATC
>NZ_QPEL01000119.1:0-6090 GCF_008368965.1 Bacillus sp. AY2-1
GTTATAAATGGGGGGGAGTGTTATATATGGTTCCAATGTAACATACAAGTATCTAAATGGATTTTGTCTTAATACAAAACTGTCTATTTAATTATCGCTAAACTTTTCTATTAGTTATACCAACCAACATATGTATAAAATCTTGATTTTTCAGTTTAAATTATTTAACATCTAACCATTAATCTTATTACTATCAAAAAAGAACTTGTAGTCTAGCTACAAGTTCTTTTTTGATAAGGTTATATGTTTTTAAATGAGGCAGTCCTATTGTTATATTTATAAGATTGAATAGATTTTTTGAACTACTAATCATTTGGCACCATACTGTAATTAAAAGAATGGTGCATTGTCATGAGCTGTCTTCGATGAAATAACCGAATGGAATATATGACATAAAACTTTAACACCCTCTTTTAATTCTTGTTCACTCATATAAGAAAAACTTAATCTCATATGATGATTTTCTAATTCTACAGGGTAACAAGCTGAACCAGGCAAAAATGTCACTTTTTTCTTTTGTGCTTCTAAAAGAATAGAATTTGTATCTACCCAATCAGGAAGACTAATCCAAAGATTTAATCCTCCTTCAGGAGTGTACCATGAAACTTCAGAAGGAGCATACTTTGATAATAAATATAAAACTAGATCTCTTCGTAATTTCAAAGCAGTTCGTAACTTTTTTATATGCTCCATTGATTTCTCTGATTTAATAAACGGTAATATCATCTTCTGAGTGAGTAAAGAACTACCCAAATCTGCGTTAGCTTTTGCTGCTAACAATCGATTAAATATGGAACCAGAAGCAACTAAAACTCCAATTCTACAACCAGGTGCAAATGTTTTACTTAAACCTTTTAAATAAATAACATGCCCGGAATCATCTAAGCTTTTGATAGGAACCGGTGGTTTTTTACTAAAGTAAATTTCATTCCATGGATCATCTTCTATAATTATGCTATTGCTACTTTGGGCTATATCAAGAATCTGTCTACGTCTTTTAGCAGTTGTGATAACACCTGTTGGATTATGAAAAGTAGGGACTGTATATATAACCTTTGGTTTATATTTATCGCATAAACTCTGAAGAATATCTATCCTCATGCCATCTTTATCGATTGGAACGGTAAGGACTGTAGCACCTCTCCCGCGAAAAACATCGATTGCTCCTGGATAAGTAGGAGCCTCCATAATAACCACATCATCAGGCCCGATAAATGTACGAGCAATTAGACCGATTCCTTGCTGAGAGCCATTTGTAACTAATATATTATCTGGATCCGTAGTAATATCAGTTCTTTTTAAATATGCAGCCATTTCATGTCTTAGTTCAAGATCTCCTTGAACTTCTGCATACTGGGATAAAATCCTTGGATTATGAACAAATATTTTTTGAACTTCTTGTTCTAAAAAGCGGTTAGGAAATAACCTGGGATCAATCATTGAAGATGATAATTGAATCATTTCTGGAACTTGATGAAAACGAGAAAATTGAGATCTAGGTAAGTAATCCTGAATTGAGAGCTGCCAATTATAAGGTGAAACTTTTGGTTGTCGATTAACAACTTCTTTTCTTTCCGGATTAACAAAGGACCCTTTCCCTTGAATAGAAGTAACGAATCCATCTTCCTCGAGTTTCTTATATGCTTTTGCTACTGTCACTAGACTCACTTTCAATTGTTTTGTAAGCGTGCGTATAGAAGGTAATTGTGTTCCTTCTTGTAGAAAGCCAGAACGTATTTGATCGACAATAGATAGATATATTTGTTTGGAAAGCGAAATTTCACTATTACGTTGAATTTCAAAATGCATATTAAATCTCCTTTCAGTGTTATAGAAGGTGGTTGCGTGTTATATAGGGTTTCGATATAACATACAAGTAGTTCAGGGGATTTTTAAAATGAAATTTAAAATGCGAAAGGAGGTAATAGCTCTATTAATAAGTATTAGGTTAAACGTCTTTACTTAAAATGATACCCATATGTGATGATAATTTAATCATTTCGCACAAAAGAGTTTTATATTTATAACCCATTAAGTAATGTGAATTAAACGAGACTTATAGTATAGAGGCAATATACGTGATTTTTAAGATTCATGCAAATATTTAATTTTGATTAAATAATTTTTTTAGGTAGTCAGAGATTGCAACATTATCATGCTTAAAAGGAGAGATATTATGTTTAAACATGATATTATTGTACGTTTTAATGAATGTGATTCTTTAGGACATGTAAACAACTCAAATTATTTTACGTATTTTGAAGAAGCAAGAAATGACCTCTTTAAAATTTTTAATCCGAGTCTAAAAATAGACTCTTGGAATTTAATTGTTGCTTCAACTCAATGTGACTATATTCGTGAGGTGGTTTATGGTCAAAAACTAGTTATTTCTACATGGATTAGCAAAATTGGTAATGCAAGTTTTCAAGTTGAACATGTTATACAAGATGAAAATCAAAATTGGATTGCAAGAGGAAAAGTTATTTTAGTTCATTTTAATTTTCAATCACAAAAATCAATTCCTTTATCTCAAGAAATAAGGAACGTACTTTCGGAACATACTGAGGCGCCTAAAGGTGTTCCGATGTTGAGATAAAAACATCATAATCATTTGATCTTAATACACAATGGGACACTATGGAGGTATATGCAATGAAATATTATGTAGTAGACGCATTTGCAGAAAACATATTTGAAGGAAATCCTGCAGCAATTTGTATCATGGAAGATTGGATTTCAGATGAGATGATGCAAAAAATTGCGATAGAAAATAATCTGTCTGAAACAGCTTATGCTGTAAAAGAAGGGGAGGGCTATCAACTAAGATGGTTTACTCCTGGAGGAGAAATTGATCTATGTGGCCATGCAACTTTAGCAGCAGCATACGTTATTGCAAATTATTATGAAAAAGGTATTGAGGAAATTATATTTCTAACAAAGAGCGGAAAACTTGTTGTATCCAAGAAAGGTAATCTTTATGAGATGGATTTCCCAAGCAGAATGCCTGAAAAGATTACATTAACAGATGAGATGGTTAAAGCCATTGGTATAAACCCTATTGAAAGCTACTTAGGTAGAGATTTGATCTTCGTATTAGAAGATGAAGAGGATGTTCAAAATCTAACTCCTGATTTTGCGAAAATGAAGGAGCTAACAGAAGGATTAGCCGTATCAGTTACTGCCAGAAGTGCTAAATATGATTTTGCTTCCAGGGTTTTTTTTCCAAAACTAAATGTAAATGAAGATCCAGTTTGCGGTTCAGCGCATTGTAGTTTCATCCCATTTTGGGCACAACGTCTTGGTAAAGATGAAATGGTAGCAAGGCAGCTGTCTGACCGAGGCGGAACATTATATTGTAAACATGAGGGAGACAGAGTAAAGATTGCGGGAACAGCAGTTGTATATGCCATTGGTGAGATTCAAATTTAATAAAAAGGAAGCTAGAAAATGAAAATAGAACAAAGAATGGAAGAACTAGGTATTATATTACCTAAGACTTCGCCTACTAAAGCATTGTACGTACCTGTCAAACAATTAGGGAATTCTCTTTTTGTTTCAGGACAAGCTCCATTTATAGATGGTACACCCGCTTATACAGGAAAAGTCGGTGGAGAAAGAACCTTAGAAGAAGCACAAGAAGCAGCAAGAATTTGTATTATTAATACACTGGTAGCAGTCAAAGAGTATATTGGTGATTTGGACCGTATTGTAAATGTAGTGAAACTACAAGCCTTTGTGAATTGTGAAATTGAATTCAATCAACAACATATTGTTATTAATGCTGCTTCAAAATTATTACATGATATCTTTGGAGTGGAAGGTCAACATGCCCGGACGGCAATTGGAGTGAATCAGCTACCCATGAATATCACAGTGGAAATTGATACTATCTTCGAAATTCAGGGCCAATAAGCGAATTACAAATGAAATTTCCCCTTAAAAATAATAATTAATACTAAAATCACATGCTAGTGTTAGGCATATTCAGCAAGTATTAAAATTTAACTTTCAATTATAATACTTGCATTACATGGAGAAGAATATATGAATAAAAAGAACGATTTCAATGATAATCAAAACAAATGTAAAGCTCTTAAACTTTCCAATAATGATCAGTGGCAATATGAATCATTTTATAGATACCAACCTGTATTTTCATGTAAAGCTTTATTGAAATTTTTCACTAGAAGAGCAAAGTAATAGTATTAACTCACATTATAAAGTCAGAATTTTCTTTATTCAAATTCCAGGAAAGGGATGCACCTTGTGAAATGCAGATTAAAGCAATTACTATAGAGGAAATTTATCAGGAGATATTAGATGGAATAAGAAATAGATTCCCGCCAAACACTTGGAAATTAGATGAAAATAATGAAATGGCTAAAAGAGTAACAAGATATTTAGTAACAAACATTTTAAATTGGAACGAAGAAGAAATCAAACAGAATTGGAATAACGCATTAATTGCAAAGTATCGTTTACGTGGCGTATTGAAACATAAATATGAAAATAGTCCGTATGCAATGATTAATGATTTATATCCGAATCGATTTAAAGAATGGGAATTTACTAAGGCTCCTAATAAATTTTGGACGAAAGAAAAAGCTTTACAAGCACTGAAATGGACAATTGAAGAAAAAGAAAAGTTGACAGATAATCAATTATTACAGCAATACACAATGAAATGGCTAAAAAGGCATAGATTATGGACACCAGTAGTTAGGTACTGGAATGGGAGTCCATATGCAATGATTAATGATCTATATCCAAACAGATATGTAAAACATTCATTTGGAGGGTATATAAATAAACCTTAATATTTTTATAAAATTACATTAACATGATAATTCGAAAGGGAAAGGAAGGTCCGTAAAATGTCGTTAGAAAAAGTCATTTCTTATTTTAAACAATATGGTATGGAAGATAGAATTATAGAGGTAACAGAATCTAGTGCAACAGTTGAATTAGCAGCAAAAGCGTTACAATGTGAACCTCAAAGAATCGCAAAGACTTTATCTTTTCAAATAGAAGATCGTGTTTTAGTAATAGTAACTGCAGGTGATGCTAAAATTGATAATCGTAAATACAAGGAACAGTTTGGTGTTAAAGCTAAGATGGTTGATGCAAACAAAGTGGAAGAGTTAATTGGACATGCAATAGGTGGTGTTTGTCCGTTTGCTGTAAATGAAGATGTAGAAGTGTATTTGGATGTATCACTACAAAGATTTATAACTGTCTTTCCTGCTTGTGGTAGTGCAAATAGTGCCATTGAATTAAAAATAGAAGAACTAGAAAGATACTCAAAATATTTAAAGTGGATTGATGTTTGCAAGGGATATGCAAAATAAGAACCTATCTTAGATGAACAATCCAAATATGTACGTCTGTACGTTATTTTCTAGAACTATAAATTATAGAGGGATTGAATAAGAATGAAAAAAAGATTTTTTATATTAATGTTAGCTATGCTATTCAGTATTGGATTGGTTGGCTGCGAGCAATGGGATCGTTATAGTCCGTTCGCAAGTGAAACAGATGTATATGGTGTAGTAAAAGAAGAAGCTAAACAAGATCCTACGGCACCTAAAGATGTAATTCATTATTCTTATGACCTAATTGGATATGATAAAGATTTAAATAAAGTTGACTTAGGTTTCGGATCGGATAATAAATTCCCTATCGGTACATATATTAAAGCAGTGAAAAAAGGAAGCGATACAAGAATGCATGATATTTCAGTTATTAAAAAAGAAGAGATTCCAGAAAATATATTAAAGAAATTAAATGAGAAGTAATAATAACGATAAAAAGCTACATTCTATATAGGATGTAGTTTTTTAAGTCCAAATTAAAATATCTCGAACAACCAGCAAGATAAATTCATTCAATTATTAATATTAATTCAGAAATGAAACAAGTTTTGAAACGTTTAGACGTATAGTGCATTTAATCCCAAAAATGAAATTTTTAGTTTAGACTTTCTTGTCCCCATCAAGTTCCAAAAATAAAAGTTTAGACTTTCTTGTCTAAATAGTTTAGAGTTTCATGTCTTTGTACACTTTCTATGTAGAAAGACATGAAAGTAGGAAC
>NZ_QPEL01000012.1:0-51250 GCF_008368965.1 Bacillus sp. AY2-1
CAAGATGACTCTTCTCAAGATAAACAGCAAAACTCTAAGCAAGATGACTCTTCTCAGGAGAAACAACTAAACTCTAAGCAAGATGATTCTTCTCAAGAGAAACAGCAAAACTCTAAGCAAGATGATTCTTCTCAAGATAAACAGCAAAACTCTAAGCAAGATGATTCTTCTCAAAGTAAGCAACAAAGCTCTAAACAAAATGATTCTTCTCAGAATAAACAACAAAGCTCTAAACAAGATGATTCTTCTCAAAGTAAGCAACAAAGCTCTGGAGGTAATAGTATTTATGACTTTACCAAACCAGAAAAAGACCGTATTCATTCTCTACAAGATTTAATAGAGAAACTTAAAAAGTCTAGTGATTTTATTAATTACCATACATCTGACGATGAAACGATGCCTTATTGGATTTCTTACTATCGCCCTTCACTTGATGGAGAGAAATTACAGAAATATTTAATGCCCACTCTTTTAGAGAAACCCTGTGCTTCTCTAGAACAACTAAAAGAACATATTCCGATGAGCGGCATTACAATTACGAACGATTTACAAAAAATTGAGGATATGGTTTTAAAGGGGCATGCGATTATTCAATTGAATCAGCAAGATCAAAAGTGTATGCTTGCAAACATTGCAATTGATAATTATCGTGCACCAACCCCTCCTTTAAACGAATCAACTGTTATTGGTCCGCAAGAAGGTTTTGTAGAGGATATTGATACAAACATTAATTTAGTTCGAAAACGTCTTCCTGTTTTAGATTTACAAACAAAAGAAATGATTATCGGCGAGTTTTCCAAAACAAAAGTTGTCATGATGTATTTAGACAACCTCGCTGAAAAAGATAATGTAGATTTTCTAGAAGAGTCATTACGCGCTCTTGAATATGATCAAATTAATGATAGTGCTTATTTACAAGAATTAATGGGTGAAAAATCGATTTTTCCTCTCTATATCAATACAGAGCGCACTGATAGAGTTACAAAAGCACTAATTGATGGGAAAATTGCAATTTTTGTTGATGGTTCACCAAATGTTCTATTAACGCCCGTATCATATTTCGATTTCTTTATTTCACCAGAAGATTATAATGTCTCTTGGCTATATGCAACATTTTCAAGAGTTTTACGACTTATCGCTGTCCTTTTCTCGATTTGTGCAGCTCCATTATATGTTGCCGTTTTAAATTATCATTATGAACTAATTCCAAGCGATTTGCTGGAAACATTGATTTTATCTCGAGCGCAAGTTCCATTCCCACCTTTAATTGAAGCACTGTTTTTGGAATTAGTTATTGATTTATTAAGAGAAGCCGGCGCAAGGTTACCGATGAAAGTGGGGCAAACACTCGGTATTGTGGGCGGTATCGTAATCGGGCAAGCATCTGTACAAGCTGGGTTAACGAGTAACATTTTATTAATTATCGTTGCACTATCAGCACTCGCTTCTTTTATTACACCTATTTATAAAATGGGTAACGCTGTTCGATTACTACGCTTTCCTTTTCTTATGTTTGCAGAAATAGGCGGATTGTTCGGGATTTCTCTTGGATTTATCTTCTTATTTACTCATCTATTCAGGCTTACTTCCTTACGTAAGCCGTACGCTTTGTTTTATCCGACAAGACAACAATCCGTTAAGGACTCTTGGATTCGTTTTCCTTTAACAATGATTGATACAAGAGATGTACAAGCAAGACCACAACATGTAAAAAAATCAGCAAAAGGGATTTCAACAAAACATAGATCGGACTTTGATGATTAAGAAATGAGGTGCATTGATGAGTAAAGTTCAAGAAAAATATCAAATATCTCCTATCTTTGTTTTCTTCTTAATTCACGGTGCACAATTTGGAGCTGGCGTTCTCGGCTTCGCTCGAATTATAGCAAAAGCCGCCGGATACGACGGCTGGATAGGAGTTCTCCTCACAGGAATTATCATTCATATTCTCATCTGGATGATGTATTATTCATTAAAAAATACAGAAGGAAACTTAATTGATTTACACAAACAGATTTTTGGAAAATGGATTGGAAATGGTATTAGTCTCATCTTTATGGCTTATTTTTTTATTGTAAGTATTTCTGTCGTTCGAACCTATGTCGAAATTATTCAAGTGTGGATGTTTCCTAGCGCATCCACCTGGATGCTCACTTTCTTTTTATGTTTAATAAGTTATTACATTATTTCATCAGGATTCCGCGTCATTACAGGAATTTGTGTTATTTCCGTTGGTGGAACATTAGGTTATCTTTTTCTAAGTCTTTTCATTTTGAAATTCTCACATTGGGATAATTTACTTCCAATGTTTTCACATTCTTTTACAGATATTTTGAAAGCAGCTCAACTATCCATTTATAGTATGACAGGATTTGAAATTTTCCTTATGGTTTATCCGTTTGTTAAAGAACCAGAAAAATCCCATAAATTTGCACAATATGGTGCATTATTCTCTAACTTCTTATATTTATTTAGTACCATTCTCGCTTTTACATTCTTTAGCGAAAAACAACTACTCAAAACAATTTGGTCTCAACTGTCCATGACACAAGTTATTAAGCTTCCTTTTATCGAGCGACTTGAGTATATTGCTATTTCCGGTTATGCTCTCGTTATTATTACAAGCTTTATTCTACCTTTATGGGCCGCTACTCGAGGAACACATGAAATCTTTCGTGTAAAACAACGAGGTATTTTAATTGCATTTATGCTTATCACCTTAGTTGTTTCACAACTTTTAACAAATAGGCATGATATTAATGATTTTATTAGCAATACATCTAAAGTTAGTTTTTGGCTTATATATGTATACATCCCAATTCTATTTATTATTGTGTGGGTGAAAAAAAAATGGAAAAAACCAAAAGAAAATTAATACTTCTTATTTGCATCAGTGTCTTCAGTCTAACTGGTTGTTTACAAAAAAATATTATTGATGATGTTCAGCTCATTCAAGGAGCTGCCTTCGATACAGCAAAAGATAATAAAGTAAAAGTTACATTTGTTTGTCCCATACAAAAAAAGGGAAATAAAGTTCAAGTTTATGAAGGAACAGGAAACGCAGTAAAACAAGTAAAGGCAGATACATCTTTGGAATCTTCGCAACCGTTCGCAAGCGGGCAAATGCGTGTTGCCTTATTCACAACAAAGATTGCTAAAAAAGGATTATCAACTTCCTTTGACACATTAATTCGTGATGTGAATATTGGTAACTCACTGTATGTTGGACTATTAGAAGGCAGTGGTACTGAACTATTTAAAGGAAAATATAGTACCTCTTACAATGTTGCGATTTATATAAAAAAAATGTTAGAACATAATATGGACACTGGGCCATTGCCAACTGACAATTTATATTTAGGTGCCTTCAGGTACTACCGTGAAGGACAAGATTCTTATATGCCTATCCTAAAAAAACATGGAGATAAAATAAAAATTACTGGTATTGGTCTTTTGAAAAAGGATAAGTTGGTCGGAACAATTAAGTATCACGATATGTTTGTTTTCAAAGGACTGCTAGAAAAGCACCGCTTGGACTCACATGAATTTAAAACAAATCCTGGCTATGCAATGATTAATAACATTCGTTCCGTTCCTACCTACGAAGTAAACATAAAAGATGGGAAACCTTCTTTCTATATTCACGTTAAGATGGATGCTCGTATTCAGGAGCTTTCTAGAAAATTTAATTTAGAAAACAAAAAAAATACAACAAAAATAGCCAAATCAATCGAAAAACAATTAGATGCAAAAGCTACAAAACTAATTAAACAGTTTAAATCTCTAAATGTTGATCCTCTTGCACTAGGAGCAAAATATAGACAACATTATCGCCCATTCAAATTAGAAGAATGGAGACAAATGTATAAAGATGTTCCGGTTCATATAAAATACACCGTAAATATTACAAATTCTGGTGTCATTGAATGAGAAATGATTGAACTCCTCTCTCCAGCATGATACAACGGAGAGAGGAGTTTTTTATTATCAAATAGAGAGAGAAGATATTTATGGGGGAACTTATGTCTAAAAAATTAGTAAAGCCTATTTTAAATGGTATTTTATTTCTCGGTGTCTTTTTATTTGCTCATACATACTTAAAAAATGTTTCCTTCACACGTTATTTACTTGTCGTTATACCAATGTTACTCGTCGGTATTTTTGGCATCGATCTTATTTTATCCCTTTTAATAAAAAAAGAAGAATAACAAGCGAACATCTTATTTCGATAAGATGTTCTTTTCATTTCATAATCACCTTATGTTACAATGAAATTCGGCAGAAAACGAGAAAGGATGAAACAACATGGCAAACGAAAAAGGTTTAGATAAAGGATTCGAACTTGTTGCAAAAATGCATGAAGAGTTCGGACATCCTGTGACAAATACTCCAACAAAACTAACAGAAGAGCGTGCAAAAATTCGTGCAAGTTTTATGCAAGAAGAGCTAGAAGAATTTCTAGAAGCAACGACTGTTGAAGATCAATACGATGCACTGATTGACCTTATTTACTTTGCATTCGGAACGTTTGCCGAAATGGGCGTACGTCCTGATAAAGGGTTCGAAATTGTAAATAACGCAAACATGGCAAAACTATTCCCTGATGGAAAACCCCGATTCCGTGAAGGCGACGGCAAAATTCTAAAACCAGAAGGCTGGCAAGCACCAGAACCACAACTTCGTGCTGAAATCGAACGTCAGCGCAAAGAAGCTGAAAAAAACTGCTAGGATTTCCTAGCAGTTTTTTATTATGTCTTTTTTCTGCAATTCATTAATGACCCACGTGTCCCGCGTGTCCTGCTGCTCCACTAATGCTAGCTGCTCCTGCCGCTGCCCCTGCTGCTCCTGCTCCAATTCCACCTGCCCAAGGAGAAGATTGTTGCTGTTGATATTGTTGGTATTGTTGGTGCTGTTGGTGCTGTTGACCATGTTGGCCTTGATGACCGTGTTGACCGTGTTGATCGTGGTGACCTTGGTGACCTTGGTGACCTTGGTGACCGTGGTGACCGTGGTGACCTTGGTGACCGTGGTGACCTTGGTGACCGTGGTGACCTTGGTGACCGTGGTGACCGTGGTGACCTTGATGGCCTTGGTGAGTTTGATAAAGAACAGCTTGCGGATGAATGTGGTGGTGACCTTGGTGATGTACTTGTTGTTGATGACCGTGGTGACCTTGGTCATGATGGTGTCCATGATGACCGTGGTGACCTTGGTGATGATGATGTCCATGATGACCGTGGTGACCTTGGTGATGATGATGTTGTCCATGATGACCGTGGTGACCTTGGTGATGATGGTGTCCATGATGACCATGTTGGCCTTGATGATGGTGATGTCCATGATGACCGTGAACAACTTGCGGATACCCACCTATTCCTCCAGCTACAACACCCACTCCCGGTACCGGGAATCCTGTCTGCACTCCTCCAACGAAAGAAGGAAATGTAGTTGGTGCTCCTACTGGAAATCCTGTCTGTACGCCAGCTACTGATGTCGGAAATCCTCCTGTTACTGTAGGCATTCCACCCCCTGATGTCGAAAAGCCCCCCATTGATGTAGGCATTCCAGTTTGCATGCCAGCTACCGATGTTTGGAACCCTCCTGCTGCTCCACCCATCCAGCTCGGAATTCCACCGTATCCTTGTTGGCCAGCCCCTCCCATTAACATCATTTGTTCATAACTATCCGATTCACCTCCGAAGAAGCCATGTGGTGCATTATTGTCCATCCCTTTCATTCCTTTCACCTCTTCTACTCAATTTAGCCTACCTTTTTTATCATATTTCCTATAGAAAAATAGGTGTTTGTCTGTATGGGAATTCCGCTCTTTTATTTATACGTAGTGGAATAATTGAAAACTTAGACTAAAGTGATCCAGAGATTATTTTCTACACAAAAAAGCTCAGAGCATAAATGCTCTGAGCTTTTATTTAGAATGAATTAGTTTGCAACAACGTTAACAAGTTTTCCAGGAACAACAATTACTTTACGAACTGTTTTCCCTTCAATTTGGTCTTGAATTGCTTCAAGTGCAAGTTGTTCCATTTCTTCTTTTGATGCGTCTTTACTCATTGTTAGTTTTGCGCGAACTTTACCCATAACTTGAACAACGATTTCAACTTCATCTTCTACAAGTTTAGACTCATCAAATATTGGCCAGCTTGCATATGTGATTGTTTCATTATATCCAAGTTTGCTCCATAGCTCTTCCCCGATGTGAGGTGCAACTGGTGCGATCATTTTTACGAAACCTTCTACATATTCTTTCGGAAGTGTTTCAGCTTTGTATGCATCATTGATGAATACCATCATTTGAGAAATCGCTGTGTTGAAGCGAAGCTCTGCATAGTCTTCTGTTACTTTCTTCACTGTTTGGTGGTAAGCTTTTTCAAGCTCTTTATTTGGTGCGTCAGTAATTTTCTCACTTAATTCACCGTTATCTTGAACGAATAGACGCCATACGCGGTCTAGGAAACGACGAGCTCCGTCAAGACCATTTTCAGACCAAGCGATTGAAGCATCTAATGGTCCCATGAACATTTCGTATAGACGAAGTGTATCTGCACCGTGGCTTGCTACGATATCATCAGGGTTTACAACGTTACCTTTTGATTTACTCATTTTCTCGTTGTTTTCACCTAAAATCATACCTTGGTTGAATAATTGTTGGAACGGCTCTTTCGTTGGAACTACACCGATATCGTATAATACTTTATGCCAGAAACGAGCATATAGTAGGTGAAGTACAGCATGCTCTGCTCCGCCGATATAAATATCAACTGGAAGCCATTGTTTTACTTTTTCAGGATCTACAAGTGCTTCGCTATTGTTTGGATCGATGTAACGTAGGTAATACCAGCAGCTACCAGCCCATTGTGGCATTGTATTTGTTTCACGACGACCTTTTTTACCAGTCTCAGGATCAACAACATTTACCCACTCGTCAATGTTAGCAAGTGGTGATTCACCTGTACCTGAAGGACGGATGTTTTCTGTTTTCGGAAGAACTAATGGTAATTCTTCTTCCTTCACAGCTGTCATTGTCCCATCTTCCCAGTGAATTACCGGAATTGGCTCACCCCAGTAACGTTGACGGCTGAATAACCAGTCACGCAGACGGTACGTTACTTTTTGATTTCCTGCGCTCGTTACTTCAAGCCATTCAATCATTTTTGCGATTGCTTCTTCTTTATTTAATCCATCAAGGAATGCTGAGTTTACGTGTGCACCATCACCTGTGTACACTTCTTTCGTAATATCTCCGCCTTTTACAACTTCCTTCATCGGAAGATTGAATACTGATGCGAATTCATAGTCACGCTCATCATGAGCTGGAACTGCCATTACGGCACCTGTTCCGTAAGTTGCAAGAACATAGTCAGCAATCCAGATTGGTAATTTCTCACCGTTTACTGGGTTAACTGCGTAAGCACCAGTGAATACACCAGTTTTCTCTTTCGCAAGTTCTGTACGCTCTAGGTCACTCTTCATTTTTACAGCGTTAATGTAAGCTTCTACCGCTTCTTTTTGTTCTGCTGTTGTAATTTCTGCAACAAGTGCATGTTCCGGAGCTAGTACACAGTATGTTGCACCAAATAGTGTATCAGGGCGCGTTGTGAATACTGTGAACTTCTCGTCTGTACCATCGATATTGAAGTGTACTTCTGCACCTTCAGAACGACCGATCCAGTTACGTTGCATATCTTTTAAGCTTTCTGGCCAATCAAGCTCATCTAGATCTTCTAATAGACGATCTCCGTAAGCTGTAATTTTTAACATCCACTGTCTCATCGGACGACGCTCAACTGGATGTCCACCACGCTCACTCTTACCGTCAATGATTTCTTCATTTGCAAGTACTGTACCAAGTGCTGGACACCAGTTTACAGGTACTTCATCAACGTAAGCTAAGCCTTTTTCAAATAGTTTTAAGAAGATCCATTGTGTCCACTTATAGTAGTTTGGATCTGTTGTATTTACTTCACGGTCCCAATCATAAGAGAAACCTAGTGATTTAATTTGGTTACGGAACGTATTAATATTATGCTCTGTAAATTCAGCTGGGCTATTTCCAGTATCAAGTGCATATTGCTCTGCTGGAAGACCAAATGCATCCCATCCCATTGGATGAAGAACGTTATACCCTTGCATACGCTTCATACGAGATAAAATATCTGTCGCTGTATAACCTTCTGGATGTCCTACGTGTAGGCCTGCACCTGATGGATATGGGAACATATCTAGTGCATAAAATTTTGGTTTTTCTGTCTCATCTGGCGTACGGAATGTTTTATTCTCTTCCCAGTACCCTTGCCACTTCTTCTCAATATCTTGATGATTAAAGCTCATGAGATACCCTCCTTGAAATTCTATTTATTTTCACCGCCCAAAATACAAAAAACCTCTCATCCCTAGAAAGGGACGAGAGGTTATAGATTCCCGCGGTACCACCCTAAATTAATGTAAAAATATACATTCGCTTAGATCCGTAACGTGGATTAACGGCAATTGCTACTATTAGTTTCACAACTGCAACTCAAAGGCGAGTTCATAACGAAACGTGGATTGACTTGCACCGACCGTCAACTCTCTAAACCAGCTTCTATTACTACTACTCCTTCTCACTGTTATTACACATATGAGTTAATGTGAACTACCCTCCACTTAGTATCTCTAAAAAGCTTACTTAAAGCGGGGCTTCTCGGTTAATCGTTACTTTTAATAACTAACGAATTCGTCTTAAGACAGCCGAGCTATCTCCCTTGTTCTAAAGGTTGTTTTATTTAAATATATTCTAAAACATGTTACATGTTCCGTCAAACTAAACTGCAATTTTTTCTTCAACTGTTTCTTCTACTTTTACTCGTTTATCATACATGCTCGTTGCTATAAGCGCTACTACAAGCATTACCATGATTGCTATAAACAATACTTCCATATTGTATAAATCAACAATCGCTCCACCAACGACCGGCCCGAACATTTTCCCTACAGTCGCCGCGCTATTTACAACACCTTGATAAAAACCTAGTTTATCTTTTGGTGCAAGTATATTTGCAATCGTCGGAACTGCTGGCCACACAAATAATTCACCGATTGTTAATGTTACCATCGCAACGAGGAACATCGTAAATTGCTGCGCTTGACTTAACACAATGAATGACGCCGCAAAAATGAAGATTCCAATCATAATTTGCTGTTTTAAAGAACGCTTCATCCAGCGAATTAGCATACTAACAAGTGGCTGCGCACAAACAATCATAGCTCCATTTATCGTCCATAATAAACTATAATGACGAAGGCTAATATTCAATTCTTGCATATGTGTTGCAATCGCTCCTTGCCACTGTACGTATGTAACCCAGCATAAAGCATATGCTACACACACGATCAGAAGTGCTTTAAATCCAGGTGTAAGTGACCAACCTTTTTTCGTTTCGATTTCCTTTTGCACTCCTGGCTCTTTCTTGTCTTCCATACCACGGAATCCAATAAAAGCAATTAAGAAGAAAACAAAATATAAAATAAAATTCGCTAAGAAAATATAATCAAAACGATATGATGCAACTAATCCACCACACGCTGTTCCAATCGCAATACCAACATTTTGTCCAACGTACATCGCATTAAATGCCCGTCTTCCGCCCTCTGGCCAAACCGTACCAACCATCGCATACATCGATGGGAAGACCATTCCAGAACCGAAGCCGATTAACGCTAGCCACACAACATATAACGGCCAACCGTGGAAGAACACAAGACCTAAAATTGATACAAGTGTAATAACAATTCCTACTAAAGTTGATTTATAACCGCCCCATTTATCAAATAAAACACCGCCGAGCAAGTTTCCAATTACACCAGTAAGCGAGTTGATCATTAATACCATTCCGGCCACAGATAAAGATTTTCCTAGGTGATCATGCAAATAAATTGTATTAAAAGGCCATAAAAAAGAAGCACCCGTGACATTAATAATCATCCCAGCTACTAATAGCCATACTTTCCTTGGCATAGTTTCCCCTCCTATTCTATTTTTTTCGTTCATATATATAACAGTAAAATTGTAGTCGTTTTTAAATAGGAAGGCAACTGATTAATAGTTGATGAAATTCAGATAATGGTTCATCGGTAAATGAAATTATACTGACCCCTGTTTGAAAATATATCGACTTACCGACAAAAATGACATCAGTAACAATATATAAATAAGGGGAGACTGTTCATACAGACTTCGACTAATCGACAAATATGACATCAGTAACAATATATAAATAAGGGGAGACTGTATGAACTTCATACAGTCTCCCCTTATTTATATTATCCAACTTCTTTTTCTCGCTTCGCACGTTCTTTAGCGCTCCATTTAAATATTTTATCTAATACGGAATATATTCTCCCAGATTCTTTCGTTAACAAAGGTCCTAACGATGCCAATATTAAAACATACAGGGCTGAGAATGGTTTAATCGTTGCCATTAAGCCGCCCGCAATTCCAATATTCGCGACGATAATGGAAAACTCTCCGCGTGATACAAGTGTTAAACCAATATTCGTAGAAGCCTTATGCGATAATCCCGCTTTACGCCCCGCAACCA
Organism: Bacillus sp. AY2-1; assembly: GCF_008368965.1. Lineage (NCBI taxonomy): Bacteria > Bacillati > Bacillota > Bacilli > Caryophanales > Bacillaceae > Bacillus > Bacillus sp. AY2-1. Next base: position 10,599 of record NZ_QPEL01000012.1, read on the forward strand.
TTCCAGCGGTAAAATTACCGATAAGAGTAATAAAAACTGCTCCTAATGCCAACCACACTGCTCCTCCAAGTGAAAATGGATCTATACTTAAACCGAAGCTGAAAAAGAATATAGCTCCAAAGAAATCACGAAACGGAACAACGAGCTGTTCAATTCGATCACTATGCTCCGTTTCTGAAAAGACGAGTCCTAGTAATAATGCTCCAATCGCCTCTGCAACATGAATCGTTTCTGAAAATCCTGCTACGAAGAACAAAATAGCGAATATTACAATAATAAAAATTTCATTGGACGAAATATCTAACATTTTATTTAAAAACCTTGTAGCTTTTCTAGCAACTACAAAGAATAGTAACATATACCCTACTGCGATTAAAATGGATGTGAGAGCACCTACAAATGACGTTGCCCCTCCGAGTACTAATCCTGAAACGACTGATAAATATACCGCTAAAAAGATATCGTCAAACATAATGATTCCTAAAATTAGTTCCGTCTCTTTATTACCAGATCTTCTTAAATCAACAATTACTTTCGCAACAATTGCACTCGATGAAATTGTTATGATCCCAGCAATAATTAATGTTTCTAATAAGGGGAAACCCATTATATATCCGTAAAGTAAACCTAATATAAAATTAAGCGATATATGAACAGTTCCCCCAAAAGCAATTGATTTTCCTGATTTAATTAATTTTTTAATTGAGAATTCTAAGCCTAAATAGAATAAGAGGAATATAACGCCAACACGGCCAAGGAAGGAAATAACTTCTCCGCTTTCAATAAATCTTAAATCGATAAGCCCTAAATCTGGGGCATGAGGCCCCACTAGCATACCGAGTATAATGAGAAACGGAATAATCGAGAACTTTAACTTTGCAGCGAGAATAGCTGCAAAAGCGACTAATACTAACGCAGTCCCAACTTCAAAGATTAAAGTATCCATCGATTATGAATCCCCTCCTACTGAAAGCAACTCATTAATAATTCTTTTTACTTCATGTCTTTCACCTGATAATACAAGCATATCGCCAGCTTCAATGATAGAATCTGGGCCTGGATTAAAGAACTTCTTCATATTCTTTTTCAAAATGGCAATAATCGTTACATTATATGTGTTTCGGACATGTAAACTACCAATTGTTTTTTGTACGACTGGTGCATTATTTTCCACCTTAAACCACTCAATTGATAATCCTTCAAAGGCCATTTCAATCGTATCTAAAGCTTGTGGCCTATACACCATTCCGCCCAATATAGCTGCAATTTGTCTCGCTTCAGAATCACGAAGAGAGACGCTTGAAATACTCTCCTCATGATCAGCATCAAAATGGTACATTTCTCTTCGGCCATCATCATGAATAACGATAACCATCTTTTCATTACCTTTTGTAATCACTTCAAACTTACATCCAATACCTGGCAGTTCACTCTCTCTAATATTCATATTTTCCGCCTCCTAATTTTTTTAGTTACGGCTTTTATAAATCGACATCAATCTCCGTTTTAAAGGTCTCATCCTTTGAGATACCTAAATACTTTAGCGTCTCTGATGGAGTCGCGTGATGAAAATGTTTTTGCAATAGCGCAATCGCTATCCCTCTTTTGTACGCATGAAATCCAAACGTTTTTCGCATTGAATTCGTTCCGATCTTACCAACAACTCCAACTGCTTCTGCAGCATTATGAATTACACGATACGCTTGTTGGCGCGTAATTGAATTTGGCGTTTTATTAGATTGAAATACGTAATTTTCTCTTTTAACGCCAATAGATTGTACGTAATCTAAAAGCGCTTCTTTTACTTTTGTATTTAAATAAATATCTTGTTTAAATTTTTCATCTTTCACAGGAAGAGAATAAAACTCTTTAACAGTCCCGTCTTCATTTAATACATCTTCAAATTTCATGCCAAGTAGTTCTGTAATTTTTAATCCTGTGTTAATTCCAATAACAAATAAAAGATAGTCTCGCTGGGAGTGCTCTTTTAAATATTTTTTCATAGCCTCAATTTGGCTTATATCTTTTAATGCCTCTACAACTTCCATACATGTATTCTCCTCATCTTATGAACGGTAATTTTCTCATCATGTTGTCCATTTTACCTTATCATGCTATGAGATTTCCATGTATTATCCATTATTTTCACAATATACTTTTGTGATCCAAGCAATTTTCAATTTGGAAATTTACGATTGTACAAATACGTTGTGGTTAGAAAAGAAATAGGGGATAAAAGTTCAGCTTCTTTCTATAGATTGGATTCCTCCTTTCCTTATCCAGCTGCTTCTACTTTTATATTACGTTACTTATTTACATTATATTATACATTTCAGTAACATTAAAGTATTTTTTCTGAAAATAATAAAAACCGAGCAATTTCGCTCGGTTTTTTATTAATCTTCTTTCGGAAGAACAATTCCTTTATACAATTGAACTGTAATAAGGTAATAAATCGTGTAAATAACTACGAAAATTACGATTGGTATCCAAATACGGAAGTACGGATCGACTAAAATAAATCCGAAAATATTCATACCAACTAATACGTGAGCGATACCCACAATTGCTGGGAATAAGAATACTAAGAATAACTCTTTATAAATTGATTTCGTTAATAATTCACGGCGTACACCGATTTTACGAAGCATTTGATAACGCGTAATATCTTTTGATGCACCAGAAAGAATTTTGAACATAAGACAGCTTGCCATCATTGCTAAGAAAGCAATTCCAAGGAAGAAGCCCATAAACACTGTTCCGCTCGCAACACCGTAGAACATGTCATACACTTGATATTTACTACTCATTTGCTCAGCTTTTACATTTTTATATTTAGCTAGCTGCAACTCGTCAATTTTTTTCCATTCTTTTGTGTATGCTACGAAATCGTCTGTTTTTCCAGTAAATACGATTCCTTCTTTACCATTTACAGTATCGTACATTTTTTGATCTACAACTTTAATGGCACGATCTTGGTATATATAATATGGTTGGATTGTTCTAAATGCCTCATCCCATTCTTCAGGCATTGTTTTTTCATTTTTATCTTGTTCTGACCTCACTCCTGCTACTGTACCTACTGGAGCTTCTCCTGAAACTTCTTTATATTTACCGAAACTTTCTTTACCTACACCATCTCGAATAAATGGCTTATGTTTCTCTAAATCTTCTTTTACATAATAAATATATTTGTCGTCTACTTTATAACGGTACTCAGCTTTATTTTTAAATGATATACCATCTAAAATTTTCTTCTCTTCAGCTGTAGGATTATGAACAATTGAATCATAAATTTCAAATCCATCAACCGTTTTTATAACGTTATTTTTAAATGCCATACCACCTGAAATTGCACCAGCTCCAAGAGCAACTAACATCGCTACTGTTGCAAGTACCTTTGTTAAGCTATTAATACGGAAATTTAATTGTGCAAATGTAAAAGCATTAAGTCCTTTTTCACTACGCTTTTTATTACTCTTTAACTTTTTAATAATAACTGGAAGGAGTGATCCAAATAGCATATAAGTACCTGCTGTTGTTGTAACTAATGCAATAAGGATTCCCATTTCTCTTAATGTTTCCATATTAATCATAGCTGCATAACCAATACCTAATAAAATAACCGCTAGGAATGCAACTAAACCTGTCATTTTTCCTTTTACCACAACACGTTCTGTTTGTGCATCTGCATGTACAAGTTGCAGTACAGAAATACGTGATAATTTAATACTGTTCATAATTGCTGATAATACAAATAGCGCAAAGAAGAAGATGCAAGTAACAGTCATAGATGGCAGGTAAAATGCTTTATAGCCTTCACCAGCAAATTCTAATTGTTTCATTAATAATTGTCCGATACCCTCTGCAAGTCCTACACCAACTGTAATACCAATGGCAAGAGACGCAGCGCCTAATACGATCGTTTCAATAAACATAAGTAATGTAACTTTATGCTTTTTTGCTCCTAGCATCATATACATACCGAACTCTTTTTGACGAAGAGATAATAAGAAAGAGTTCGCATATAAAATATAGAAGAACGTTATAATAGCTAGTAAAAATGAACCTGCTTGGAATACGAATCCAATTGATTGAATAACTGAGTTAGATTCGATAAACGCTTTATTCAGCGCTAACGTTTGGAACATGTAAAAAATTGAAATCGACATGACAAGACCAACAAGTAAGACGATATAATCTTTCAGCTTACTTTTCAGCCCCGACATGGAAAGTTTAAATAACATACTGGAACCTCCTTTCTTACGCTTTTTGTGTACCTAAGTCCGCAAGCACATCTAAAATTTCTTTATAAAACTCTTCACGTGTACCGTCGCGGTGAATTTCTTTATATAGCTCACCATCTTGAATGAATAAAATACGCTGACAGTAACTTGCACTATACGGATCATGTGTAACCATCATAATAGATACGCCTTGATCTTTATTTAAGTTTGTCATCGCATCAAGTAAACTCGTTGCATTTTTAGAATCAAGCGCTCCTGTTGGCTCGTCCCCTAAAATAATTGCAGGTTCATGCACTAACGCACGTGCTGCTGCTGAACGTTGTTTCTGTCCACCAGATACTTCAGATGGATACTTTTGAAGTATTTCTGTAATCCCTAACATATCCGCTACTTTTTCTACTTTCGGTCCAATATTACGTGACGCGACACCTTGAAGAGATAATGGAAGTGCGATGTTTTCATAAATAGATAAGTTCTCTAATAAGTTGAAGTCTTGAAAAATGAATCCTAACTTTTGTGAACGAAAATCAGAAAGTTCACCTTGCTTCATTTTCGTAATGTCCGTACCCGCAATTTCAACAACGCCGCCCGTTGCTTTATCAAGCGTTGAAATTACATTTAACAATGTCGTTTTACCAGAACCAGATGGCCCCATAATTCCAACAAACTCACCCTCTTGAATTGAGAATGAAACACCTTTTAACGCATGTGATTGGTTCTCACCTTTTTTACCGTACACTTTTTGGACGTTTTTCACGTCTACAACTGGTTTCGTCATATATATCCTCCTACGCTTGTTTTTCCATTACCTATTTTGCGCTTTTTGGAAGTGAACTGCTATTTGTTAACATTACATTTACCTTACACTTTTGTAATATAAAAAAGATGAGTGTGTAAGGTTCGTTGATAAATGAAAATTTTATTAGCGATTCGACAAGTAATATCGACTTACCGAAAAAGATGACAATAAAAATGGGCTGTTCCACAAAAGGAACAACCCACTTCTCTCTTTATTTCTTTAAAGGTGTTACCGTCCAGTAAGTAACAACTCGCCAAATCCATTCTAGTGGACCCATTTTAAAGACCTTCATCCAAATTACGCTAAACACAATTTGAATTGCATAAATTGCAATACACACATATAACGTCTGCATGTACGTTAAGTTTTCTGCAAAGTTAAATACACTGCCCGCAATTAAAATCATTGCAGTTTGTCCAATATAATTTGTTAAAGCCATTCGTCCATAATATTTCAGTGGTGCTAACAATGTTTGAACCGGTTTTAATTGAAGTAATAAAATTAAAGCTCCAACATAGAAAGCTGAAATAATAGGTCCTACTGTAACACCAATTTTTAAAAATTGGCCTGCAGCATTCATTGTTCCATCCTCATTCTCAAGTATCATATTTATAAATGGTTCAGCAGGAACGTGCCCGTATTGATACCATACAGCTACGACACTTAAAACAAACATAACACCTGTAAAAATAGCGACTTTCTTTATATTTTGCGTGAGATTTTCAAATACACGATATTGTCCTGCAGCAAGCCCTAATAAAATTAAGCCAAGTGGTAATAACTCTTTAACTCCCATTACACTGAAGGCAATTGTCAAAATAATTCCTAGTACTAAGTTCACTTCTTTTTTCGCTTTATAAAACGGTAAAACGATTAACCCGCAAATTGCGTATAACGCTAATGCTTCTCCAGGCTGAAACATGTGATGAATTAAACCAAAAATAAATAATGCTACTAAGCGACGTAAAAATAAAACATAGCCATTTTTCCCTTTCGCAATCGCTCTTGAAATAAAGATATAGAATCCCACTCCAAATAAGAATGAGAAGATTGAGAAGAAACGACCTTCTACAAATAAATATAAAAATCTTTGATAGCTAGCATCCACTGTATTAGGATCTGGAATTTTAATGTTAAGTAGTGCGAGAATATTTACTAAAATAATCCCTAGTAGTGCAAAGCCACGAATGTAATCTAACTCATCAATTCGCTTGTTTGTAATATTGTTCCCCATAAAGCAACTCCTTGTATAAAATTTAATCCTTCCTTACTCTACTGGAGAAAGTTGCTCACAACTATCGACAAACCTTACAGTAATCTTACATTATTGTCATATAACAAAATAAAACCAGGTCATATTTCGACCTGGTTTACTCTGATTGTTTCGATTTTTGCGGTTGTCCTTTTTTACTATTACGCTGTTTTACTTGAACAATCGGATCAAGCTCATTCGAAAATTCAGCTTTATGTCCATTTTGCGTTTTTTGCTCTGGATTATTTTGATCTGAACGTTTCGCCATTACATTCACTCCTTATTAGTGCGGTGTAATAATCATTTGATGTTGCAATTGGCGAATTGCCATACGTGCTCTATTTAACTGCTCACGTTGCTCATCATTCGCATGTTGTTGCATCGTTTGTAAATCGTTATATGCTTGTTCTAATTGTAACTGCGCATCCGAATACTCCATCGTATTGTAATGCTCTTGTCTCATACCTTGGTCTAATTGTTCTTTCGCATATTCCACCGCTTGTTCCGCTTGTGTAATATACGATTCAAGTGATTGACGCTCTGCCATAATTGTCCCTCCTTGCTTCAATTCCCCTTTAGTGTGTCCCTTCCATCTCTACCTTATGAGTATGTTATAATGGATTTTGTTTCATTTTGACTCGGCTTAGGAGGGAAAGTAATGAAGGTTCAAAACCCTTTTCCATATACAAACGACAATAAACGTTATCATACATGGAATTACCATTTACGAAATGAATTTGGTGAAAAAATCTTTAAAGTTTCATTAGATGCTGGCTTCGATTGCCCGAACCGGGACGGTACAGTTGCTTACGGCGGTTGTACATTTTGCAGTGCTGCCGGATCTGGTGACTTCGCTGGTGATCGCCGCGATGATGTTATAACGCAATATCATGAAATGAAAGAAAAAATGCGCTCAAAGTGGAAAGACGGAAAATGTATCGCTTATTTCCAAGCGTACACAAATACACATGCACCACTTGAAGTTTTAAAAGAAAAATTCGAACCGCTTCTAGCAGAAAAAGACGTTGTCGGTCTTTCTATCGCGACTCGTCCAGATTGCTTACCAGACGATGTCGTTGAATATTTAGCGGACTTAAATAAACGCACATACCTTTGGGTTGAACTCGGTTTACAAACTGTTCACGAACGAACTGCAAACCTTATTAATCGCGCTCATGATTACCCATCTTACGTGGAAGGTGTAAATAAATTACGTAAGCATGGCATTAGAGTTTGCTCTCATATTATTAATGGTCTTCCACTTGAAGATTACGACATGATGATGGAAACAGCTCGTGAAGTAGCAAAGCTTGACGTACAAGGAATTAAAATTCATTTACTTCACTTATTAAAAGGAACGCCAATGGTGAAGCAATATGAAAAAGGACAACTCGAGTTCCTTTCTCTTGAAGATTACGTAAGTCTCGTTGTTGACCAACTTGAAATGATTCCAGAAGACGTAATTGTGCACCGCATCACAGGTGACGGTCCGCCTGATTTAATGATTGGCCCAATGTGGAGCTTAAATAAATGGGAAGTATTAAATTCCATCGATGCAGAATTTGTACGCCGCGGAAGCTGGCAAGGAAAATATGCAAATGAGGAGAAACAAAAATGAAATTAGAACGTGTATTACCGTTTGCTCGCTCGCTTCTGCAAACGGCAGTAAAAGAAGGCGATTACGCTGTAGATGCAACTTTAGGAAACGGCCATGACACTTGCTTCCTAGCTGAAATCGTTGGAGATAGCGGAAAAGTATTTGGATTTGATATTCAAAAAGAGGCAATCGAAAGCTCAACAACTCATCTAAAAGAAAAAGAACTTTTTGAACGTACTGTTTTAGTTCACGATAGTCACGATACTCTTCTATCCGTATTACCAGAAGATGCAAAAGGAAAAGTAACAGGCGCAATTTTCAACTTAGGTTACCTTCCAGGCGGAGACAAGCATATCGTTACAAAACCGAACTCAACAATCTCAGCGATCGAACAACTATTAGAAGTAATGGCACCTGAAGGTATCATCGTTCTTGTCATTTACCACGGACATCCAGAAGGACAAGTAGAACGCGACGCTGTACTTACATTTGCTGAAAAACTAGACCAAAAACAAGCTCACGTACTACGATATGGCTTCATTAACCAGCAAAATAACCCGCCATTTATTGTGGCGATTGAAAAGCGATAAAGTGAAACTTTAATCAGTGGGGGCATCCCCACTGATTATTAGTTGAACCAATCGGGCATTTATGGGCAGTTTATCTCCCACCTAACCTCTTTGCTCCAGGCGAATTTTAAGGTGGGAGTTTTACTGCCCGTTAATGCGGGGGAATATATCAACGATTTTTCAATTATATCTATCGTAACTCGGGATATATCAACGATTTTTTCGATATATCTATCATAACTTACAATATATCAACGATTTCTCGGATATATCGATTGTTCGACAAAACATAACAAAAAAAGACGTGCATTCACTGCACGTTTTTTTGTTATCCTCCTATATAATGGATATATACAATCTTAAAGGAGACAAACCAATGATCGGAATACTAGCAGGAATGGGTCCAAAATCAACTGGACCATTCGTCGATACAGTTGTAGCAAGGTGCCAAACAATATACGGAGCAAAGCATGATATGGACTTTCCTCATATGATGATCTACTCGTGTCCAACACCGTTTTACATGGATCGCCCTATTGATCACGGAGCGATGAAAAAAGCGATTATTGACGGAGCACAAAAACTTGAAAGTACTGGCGGAAGCTTTATTGCCATGCCGTGTAATACGGCGCATCTTTATTTTGAAGAATTACAGCGTTCGCTTTCTATCCCGATTTTAAATATAGTCGATGAAACGTTACAAGCAATTCCTGAAAATACAAAAAGAGTCGCTCTTCTCGCAACAGAAGCAACTGTTCAAGCTAGGATTTACCAAGATGGGATTGCAAAGCGTAATATAGAATACATTCATCATGAAAAATGGCAGGAAAGCATTAATCAAATTATTACTTGCATTAAATCTGGAGAGATTGAAGAAGCTCGCGAATTGTGGAATACGCTCGTTTTACAACTGAGAGATGAAATAGATACTGCAATTATCGCATGCACTGATTTGAATGTAGTGGCTAGTGAGGATTTTGTTGATTCCTCTCAATGTCTTGCTGATGCTGTTGTTGAAATGTATTTATCAAATAAGAAGAAACATTTATAAACGTTGAAACCCCTAAAAACTTTTAACTTTCTTCACAATTCTTTCAAAGTAATCACACTTAATCTCGCTATATTAAATAAGTAGTTATTCATATAGGGAAGGTTAGGGGAACTGAAAGTATGAAAGTAAATCGTTCGCTTCATTACATTTTTTGGCGTTGGCATTTTTATGCTGGACTTTTTATTACGCCGCTTCTTATTACTTTGTCACTGAGCGGAATTGGGTATTTATTTCGGGAGGAAGTTGAAGATTTCATCTATAAAGATTTATATTTTGGAAAGAGCGCTCAAACAGAATCTATTTCGATGGCTGATTCTATTTCCTTAACAGAGAAAAAATATCCACATTATAGCGTGGCGAAAATTAGTGAGTTTAATGGGGATTATAATACGAGACTTACGATTGCAAATGAGTATACTGGGCAACAAAAATATGTGTATTTAGATAGTAATAATCAAATTGTTGAGGATCAAAACGCAAGTGAAACGTTTGCCAATATCATGCGGGAATTACATAGTTCTCTTTTAGTTGGTGGCACTGTCGTCAACTATACTGTAGAACTTGCGGCATGCTGGACAATCTTTTTAATTGTAACCGGATTGTACATGAGTATACGCCAATTCAAAAACACACCATCATCCAATAAGCGAGAAAAGGCAAAAAGACGTCATTCTATTATCGGTATTATATTTACAATTCCTCTCTTTCTGCTAATCGCATCTGGATTGCCATGGTCAGGATTTATGGGGAACCAAATTTATAAAATTGCATCTTCTAATGAATCACTCGGATATCCAAAATTGTACATGGCACCGCCTGAATCAAAGGTAAAAGAATTGCCGTGGGCAACAAGAAAAGAAGCTCCTCCTGAATCGAATTCAAATGAACCGAAAGCAATTTCTGTCGATGAATTACAAAAAGGAATTGAAATAAAGAAGCCATATGTTATTTCACTACCAGCTGATCCGAAAGGTGTATTCACTGTTTCGAAATCGAGCGGTTCTGGTATTACAGGGATGCATGTTGCACCAAATGAAGAGATAACAGCTTACTTTGATCAATATAGCGGGGAACTCATTTCAAAAACGGACTATCGTGATTATGGATTACTTGCACAATGGTTCACTTACGGTATCCCACTTCACGAAGGACATTTATTCGGATGGCCAAATAAAATATTATGCTTACTAACGACATTATCTCTATTACTTCTTATTTATTACGGAGTAAAAATGTGGTTAGCAAGAAAGCCAAAAGGAAAATTAGCAGCACCTCCAAAGCAAAGAGATAAGAAAAGCGTACTCGTTTTCTTTATCATGATGGTTATATTAGGCGCTTTCATGCCTTTATTCGGACTATCTGTTTTAGTTATTTTTGCGATTGAACTTCTCATATATGTATTTTCAAAAATACGATCATAATAAAAAGAAAACCACTCTACATGAGTGGTTTTCTTCATCACTGCGCCATTTTCTTTCGGTACATCTTCCCGTTCCAATAGAAGAATCTTGAAGTGAGGCCTCCGTACTTTACAATGCGCCGTGCCATTTTGTGCATATTCTTTTGTGCTGATACTTTTTGATCTGATAAATAAATACCAAGTAATCCTCGGCTTATAAGACGATGAAACTTCGCATGAGGCAAATCACCAATGCTCTTCTCTGCTTCTTCTACAAAGTGTTTCATACGATCTAATATAGCTTGCTCGTTTTCATAATAACTACAGAAATTCAAATCTCCGCCTATGCGGTCTTCTTCTTGATCGATGAAATAATCAAGTAAGATATGAAGTCCTTGTACGTAAGGAAAGTATCCTTGTCTAATTTTCGCAATATCTTCATCATGTAATTCATCATGAAATGCATATGCTACAAGGCAGAAAATTCCAAGCGTAGAACCGGCACATGCTGAAAATTCAAACCAGCTCATCTCAGGTAAGTTTTCTTTATGTGCTTCAAACCATGTTTTCAGGCGCGGTTCTCTCTCTTCTAACTTCACGTGTTTATGAATTTGTAAATCACAATAATAACAAGCAAGTTCATGCAGAACAGGAGCAATTTTTTCATAGTGCTTCGTTTTCTTTAAAACATCTTGGCACGTTTCAACAAGTTCATCTAAATAACCACCATCATCTTGATCATCACGATAACGATAATAATTACCGCCACCTTCCACTTCAGGTGATAGTGCCATTAACATTGATTCATGTAGAGCGGCAAAATCATTCGGATCAAGTGATGTACTGCGATCACATAAATTATCTAAATAGTCACTGATTGTTTGATACGCTACGATAAAACGAATACATTCCTCTCGGTGTTCATTTGCTAGCAGCGATAAAATGCCACCACCCTCACAATGAAACGTTTTATGCTCAATACTTGCGATTGCCTGACTATGAAGCTCATCATTCGGAATATGGTAGGCACGCTCTTTCCACATCGCTAGCTCATGGTGTACAACCGGAAACACATCACGGTATACTTTCGCCATGAGCGTTATGGGATTACTCGGTACGTTCACTTCTTCCTTCATCTCCTCTATTAAATGTACAAATAATGATTTATTTGTTTGTTTTTACTATATTATTGACATGCATTTCAGTAAATGACTGAATATAATTCAAAATTTCATCACGCTCATACTCATTTAATAACTCATGATAACAATTCGGCCATTCTTTATATGCCTTATCACTTATTTTAACATTATCAAACCACATGCGGACACGTGTTTTATCTACAAGTTTATCCTCACATGCTTGCATTAGCAAGAGCGGAACATCTGGAAAAGCATCTATTTTCTTATGAGCAATTTCAATAGACTTAATCAATTCACTATACCAACGCACTGATACTTTGCGCAAGAACAATGAATCATTCTCCATTGCATCTCTCACTTCATGATTCCTTGTTGACATTTCCACCGTAAGATTCGTTGCAAATTGCAATTTTGGAGCCACAACATTTAATATTTTTGCAGCAAATTGAAGCGGAGCAGAGGGCCCAGTCACTACCCCTAAACAAGGCGAACTCAAAATAATACCATCTACATCTTCTCTCTTCGTTTCTTGCATCATACGAATGACAATAAGACCACCCATACTATGACCGAATAGAAAAATAGGTAACCTATACTTTCTTGCTTCTTTCACCCATAATTTAACTTCCTCTATGTATTCATCAAACGAATCAATATGTCCTCTATTTCTTGAAGTCGTTCCATGTGACGGAAGGTCCCCCATCACGACGTGGTAGCCGAGATGATTCCACATTTCCGCAACGGCTTCGTAACGTCCGTGATATTCCATTGCGCCGTGCACGATAACAATGACAGCTTTCGCTTCCTCTGCTTCATAATTCCACATATGGACCTCCTCCATTTCACTCTTTCTCATAATTTGATACACTAAAACTAGTCTCTAGGAAAGGAAGACTTTACATGATATATCCTTACAAAGAAAAAAATCCGAAAATTGCGAGTAGTGCTTTTATCGCTGACTATGTTACGATTACAGGCGATGTTTCCGTTGGCGAGGAATCAAGTATTTGGTTTAATACAGTCATCCGTGGTGATGTGTCAGCAACAATCATTGGAGACCGAGTAAATGTACAAGACCAATGTACACTCCACCAAAGCCCTCAGTATCCTCTTATTTTAGAAGATGATGTTACAGTTGGGCATCAAGTTATTTTACATAGCTGTCATATTAAAAAGGATGCTTTAATTGGAATGGGATCCATTATATTAGATGGTGCTGAAATTGGCGAAGGAGCTTTTATCGGTGCCGGAAGCCTCGTTTCACAAGGAAAGAAAATTCCACCAAACACGTTAGCTTTCGGTCGTCCCGCGAAAGTCATTCGTGAATTAACAGAAGAAGACCGTAAAGATATGGAGCGTATTCGTACGCAATACGTTGAAAAAGGTCAATATTATAAATCATTACAGAAGTAAATTTCCGCTGCCATAAGATTGGCAGCTTTTTTTATATAAAATCTAACTTTTTCTTTACAAAATATTATTACTCCCTCAACAAAATCTTATTAAAATAAAAGCTAATATCTCCATATATATGTAAACGAGGGAGGAGAATTTTCATGAAGGTCAGTGGATTATATAAAATAGAATGTTACATTTTTAAAGGAATTAATCGCTACTTTGATCAAAAAACATTAAACATCTTTTTCAGCAATATTACCCATATCGGTGGTGCTACTTTCTCCATTGCACTTACACTTTTCTTTTTAATTTTTGCAAAAGGGACTTTACACCAAGCAGCAATCGCTACTGCTATTTCTTTAGCAATTAGCCATATTCCTGTACAAATATTAAAAAGGTGGTATCCACGAAAACGTCCTTATTTAACAATTCAGGATGCGAAATATCCAGTCCATCCATTAAAAGACCACTCTTTCCCGTCTGGTCATACAACAGCCGTTTTCTCTGTCTTCATTCCATTTATTTGCTATAATCCAAGCTTACTTGCTTTCCTATTACCGTTAGCATTATGCGTCGGTATTTCACGTATTTATTTAGGACTTCACTATCCGTCAGATGTGTTCGTCGGCATGTGCCTTGGCACTTGCTCTGGCATCATCTCTTTTTATCAATTCATCCCACTTTTCACATAAAGGAGTGATATGATGAGAGTCGCCATTTTTACCGATACTTTTACGCCACAAGTTAACGGGGTTGCGAAAACGTTAGAACGATTAACAAGTTACTTTCAGAAAGAACAGATCGCCTATTCTGTTTTCGCCCCTCAGCATACAGCTGAAGATAATTTCGTAGCTAATGTGAACAAGATGAGAAGTATCCCGTTAACAATATTATATCCAGAATGTCGCTTTTCTTTTCCTACTCCGCGTATTAAACGGGAACTTCATTCCTTTAAACCTGACATTATTCACATTGCCACACCTTTCAACATGGGACTTTGTGGACTGTATTACGCCAAAAAGTTAAACATCCCAGTTGTCGGTTCTTATCATACTGATTTCGATGCGTATTTACGCTATTACAAAATTGAATTTCTCTCCAATATGCTTTGGAACTATTTAAAATGGTTTCATAGTCATATGCAAAAAAATTTTGTTCCCTCCTCTGAAACATTACATCAATTAAAAAATAAAGGCTTTCAGGCCCTCTCCATTTGGGGACGTGGTGTAGATTGCACACTCTTTCATCCAGCTTACAATACAGACCTATTCCGAAAAAAATATAATATTACAGCGAAGTACGTTCTTTCCTATGTAGGACGAATTGCTCCTGAAAAAGATATTGATACGTTGCAAAACCTTATCGTTAAAACATCGCATACTCGAAACGACATTCATTGGCTCATCGCAGGAGACGGACCTCTAGCAACAAATTTGCGTGAAGCTGTTCCACAAACAAATGTCACTTTTACTGGCTATTTACAAAGTGCAGATTTAGCTGAAGCATATGCTTGTTCTAACATAATGGTATTTCCATCAGCTACTGAAACATTCGGAAATGTCGTACTTGAATCACTCGCATGCGGCACACCTGTCATTGGTGCAAATAGTGGCGGGGTTAAAAATATTATTACAGATGGAAAAACGGGAATTCTTTGTCCCCCTAAAAATGAGGATGCATTTCTATCATCCATTTATTCTTTATTGCAAAATAAAGAGCAACTTATACAAATGGGGATAACAGCTTCATCTTATGCGAAATCAAAAAGCTGGGATGAGATCTTTCGCGGCTTACTTAACCAGTATGAAGAAGTCCTTCAGCATAACACATCAGAGTTACTTGCTTAACTAGAAAAACTCCCTTCAAAAAACGAAGGGAGTTTATTACACACTTGTAAATTTTAGTTAAACTAATGATACATAAGGTGAAATATCATTTATTTCCATATTTATTATAGCAAAAACAAACATAACTAAACAGACTTGTAATAAAAACCCATAAAAATTAATATATGGTTATACACTATTTTAACTGTATAGTGATTTTAAGAAATTCCCCTTAAAATCAACTTACTCACATACCTTTATACAGTAATTGTTCCCCAATTTCTGTATACAAAAAAACCTTTCATTCATTTGAAAGGTCTTTTTGAGCCTGCACATATTCTTCTTTCGTATTCACATTTATAAACCAATCCGCATTCGCTTGTACATCTTCACCAACAATATACTTCACATTACATTGTGATAAAAGCTGCCCCATACTTCTTTTCTCTTCCTGAAGTAAAGCATAAATCTTTTCTTTCACGCGGTTATGATACGCTGCAAGTAGCGGCTGTTTTCTTCCATTAATAATAGGTACAACTGCATCATATTCATTGCTCGTTTGCTCCAGTAAAATGGTAAACCATTCATGCGAAACATTTGGCGCATCGCAAGGCATAATAGCATACCAATCTGCTTCTATGTATTCCATTCCTGATACAATACCGGCCAGCGGTCCATTCCCTTTATAGTGCGGGATATCTTCTATAACAGGAACTTGTACGAATTGCTCTACTCGCTCTTTTATATCAGAATGACTAATGACTACAACTTCTTGGAGCGCACTTGTCATCTCTTTCAAAATATGCTCAATAAAAGTACTACCTTGCCAGCTCGCTAACGCTTTCGGCTCACCAAATCTACTCGACATACCGCCCGCTAATACAATTCCAGCCCACCTACTCATTGGCGATGTAGCTCAAATGTAATATGGCCTAATTCCGGTAAAATTAATTTATTCATCGCAAGGCGAACCGCCCCGCTCGATCCTGGCATCGAGAAAACTACTTTGCGCCCAATTGTACCCCCAATCGCTCTACTTAACATTGCGCTGCTTCCGATATCTTCTAAATAACTAATCATGCGGAACAACTCACCAAACCCGACAATCTCTTTATCTAATAGAGCTGACACTGCTTCAATTGTTACATCACGCTTCGTAATACCAGTACCGCCATTTGTTAATACAACATCTACATCTTCCTTATGATAACCAGCTAACACTGCTTGCTGAATACTTTCTTTATCATCTTTTACAATTTCATAAGAGGTTACTGTATGGCCCGCTTCTTTTAACAATTCATGTAATAGTTGTCCGCTCTTATCCGTTTCTTCCGTACGTGTATCGGAAATCGTAACAATCTTGCAACGCACTTCTTTTGGAGCTTGTTTTTTATGTTCAGTTACACTCATTTTTTATCTTTCCTTTCTTAAAGACTTTTCTTCATTTTATCATACATATCTTTACACAATTATGTATGAAGCCAATCATGCGCCATGATACAATATAAGTATACTAATCCACAAAAAGGAAAGTGCACTTTCTTATACTCCTAGACTACACATCTTTAGTTACTCTTTATATTTTCTACATAATAGAATTCAATTTTAAAACTTGTACTAAAAAATAAATTGGAGGTCTACATAGTATGGAACTTTATAAAAAATTAACAACAACATTCATCCTCTTATTCGTCGCTTCAATCACTGTCGGCTTTTCCTTAAAAGGCGCAATTCCATACGCTACATTAGTAAGCATTATATTCGCGACACTATTTTTACTAAGCAGTGCCTTTTGCGCAGGTAAAGCACGTCAAATGAACGGTTGATTACATATGTTCCAGAAGAAACCCACCCTTTGTAAATCATATAAAAAGGAAATACAAACGTATGAAAAGGCTTGGATTCATATGCCATTTCCAGCAAGTGGCATGACTAATATGAAAAAGTATATTGAGCTAGATGGAGAAGTATATTGTAGTTCATGTATTCAAATTGTAAGTAAAACGAAATAAAAAAAGCTTTGCGCTCACCGCGCAAAGCTTTTTTTCATATATTATAGACCAGCTTGCTCTTTTAAAGCTGCAGCTTTGTCTGTACGTTCCCATGAAAGATCTACATCAGTACGTCCGAAGTGGCCGTAAGCTGCTGTTTGTTTGTAAATTGGGCGACGTAAGTCTAGCATTTTAATAATACCAGCTGGGCGAAGATCGAAGTTGTTACGAACTAGTTCTACTAGTACGTCTTCAGATACTTTACCTGTGCCGAATGTATCAACTGAAATTGATACTGGTTGTGCTACACCGATTGCGTATGCAAGTTGTACTTCTGCTTTGTCAGCAAGACCAGCTGCTACGATGTTTTTCGCAACATAACGAGCTGCATATGCTGCTGAACGGTCAACTTTTGTTGCATCTTTACCAGAGAATGCACCGCCGCCATGGCGAGCATATCCACCGTAAGTATCAACGATGATTTTACGTCCTGTTAAACCAGCATCACCTTGTGGTCCACCAATTACGAAGCGGCCAGTTGGATTAATGAAGAATTTCGTTTCTCCATCCATTAATTCTGCTGGTACTACAGCTTTAATTACGTGCTCTTTTAAGTCGCGATCGATTTCTTCCCATGTAACATCTGGGTGATGTTGTGTAGAAATTACGATAGTATCAACACGTACTGGTTTACCATTTTCATCATACTCAACTGTAACTTGCGTTTTTCCATCTGGACGTAAGTATGACAATGTATCATCTTTACGTACTTCAGTTAAACGGCGAGCTAATTTGTGAGCAAGCGAGATTGGAAGTGGCATTAATTCTTGTGTTTCATTACATGCAAAACCAAACATTAAACCTTGGTCTCCTGCACCAATTGCCTCAATCTCAGCGTCAGTCATTTGACCTTCGCGTGCTTCTAGCGCTTGGTCAACACCCATAGCGATGTCAGCAGACTGCTCATCGATAGATGTTAAAACAGCACAAGTTTCTGCATCGAATCCGTATTTTGCGCGTGTGTAACCAATGCCTTGAATTGTTTCACGAACGATTTTCGGAATATCTACGTAAGTAGAAGTCGTAATTTCCCCCGCTACCAATACTAAACCAGTTGTTACAGTTGTTTCACAAGCTACACGTGCATTTGCGTCTTTTGATAAGATCGCATCTAAAATTGAATCAGAAATTTGGTCACAAATTTTATCTGGATGTCCTTCAGTTACAGACTCAGATGTGAACAGATGACGTTTTTTTGTCATGTGGTAAACCTCCCTACAGTAATTGTATATATTGTACGGAACTCATCCTTAATTTGCCACAAACTGCGACATACATTTATTCTCCCACACAAGCATACAGAAAAACCTTTCCTACTTTACATAGAGGAAAGGTTTAATTTGCTACTTGCATACTGCTTTTTGCCCTTCGCTCTTATCGTTCGAGACCTGTAGCCTCGCACAGGTTTTAGCACCTATTCACCTGCATTTATCAATACAAGTGAGGTTGCTGGGCTTCATCGGGCCTGTCCCTCCGCCAGCTCGGGATAAGAGAGTATCCGTCCCAACCTATACTAAAGAAATGATATTCATTTGTCAATTAATATTCACATTTTCCTGAAAGTTTTTCTCAATACGCCTAAAATGAAATATTAATAGGGAAATAATACATTCACACAAACAAAAAGAAATAAATAGTATACATTATTTATATAATTGTGTTATACTCTTGTTGGGGATTACGAGAAATATTTCATTAAATGAAAAGGATGGTATATAAATATGAGTACTGTGAATGTCCAAATTGGTTTACACGAATTATTGAACGGAAGCAATGCACAGATTCAACTAAGTGTTCCGCAATTAGTGGAAAAAGTATTAATGCGAAATGAAGGGAAATTAACTTCTACTGGTGCCGTTTCTGCTTCAACAGGAAAATATACAGGACGTTCTCCTAAAGATAAATTTATTGTGAAAGAAGCATCGGTTGCTGACAAAATTGCTTGGGGAGCTGTGAACCAACCGATTTCTGAAGAACATTTTAATAAATTATATACTAAAGTTTTAGAATACTTAAAAGAAAAAGAAGAGTTATTCGTCTTCAAAGGATTTGCAGGCGCTGACCGCAATTACCGCCTACCAATTCAAGTTATTAATGAATATGCATGGCACAATTTATTTGTACATCAATTATTCATTCGTCCAACTGAAGAAGAATTAACAACTCATGAGTCAGGGTTCACAATTGTTTCTGCACCGAATTTCAAAGCTGATCCAGCTGTTGACGGTACAAACTCTGAAGCATTCATTATGGTTTCATTCGAAAAACGTATTGTACTAATTGGTGGTACAGAATACGCTGGAGAAATGAAAAAATCAATCTTCTCTATTATGAACTTCTTACTACCTGAACAAGATATTCTTTCTATGCATTGCTCTGCAAACGTAGGTGAAGAAGGTGACGTAGCACTATTCTTCGGTTTATCTGGAACAGGTAAAACAACCTTATCTGCTGATCCAAACCGTAAATTAATCGGTGATGATGAGCACGGTTGGTCTGATAACGGTGTATTCAATATTGAAGGCGGTTGCTATGCAAAATGTGTAAACCTTTCTCACGAGAAAGAACCACAAATTTTCGATGCAATCAAATTCGGATCTGTTTTAGAAAACGTTATCATTAATAACCAAACGCGTATCGCAGACTACAACGATACTACTTTAACAGAAAATACTCGTGCTGCATACCCTATGCATGCGATCGACAATATCGTACTGCCAAGTGTTGCTGGACACCCAAATACTATTATTTTCTTAACTGCTGATGCATCTGGCGTATTGCCTCCAATCAGTAAGTTATCAAAAGAGCAAGCTATGTATCATTTCTTAAGTGGTTACACTAGTAAACTAGCAGGAACAGAGCGCGGTGTTACATCTCCGCAAGCTACATTCTCAACTTGCTTCGGTTCACCATTCTTACCACTTGATGCATCTCGCTACGCTGAAATGCTTGGTGAAAAAATCGAGAAACACGATGCGAAAGTATTCCTAGTAAACACTGGCTGGACTGGCGGCGAATACGGCGTTGGTAAACGTATGAACTTAGGTTATACTCGTGCAATGATTCAAGCAGCATTAAGCGGTGAACTTGCAAAAACTGAAACAGCTAAACATGACATCTTCGGTCTTGAAGTTCCACTTCACGTACCAGGTGTACCTGACGAAGTGTTAATGCCTGAACAAACTTGGGCTGATAAAGCTGCTTACAAAGCAAAAGCAATCGAGCTTGCAAATGAATTCAAAGAGAACTTCAAAAAGTTCGAAAGCGTTTCTGAAGATATTATTAACTTAGGCGGCCCAATCGCTTAAATTAACACTTTCTGTTGGAATAACCCTTTACTCATATGAATAAGTGTCGTGTAACCGTAAAGTTTCGCGTACTCACCGACAAAACCCAATGCGGCTTAACGGTTACACACACTTACATAAAAAAGAAGCTTACGTTTTTACGTAAGCTTCTTTTTATATCTTATATAAAGTGCAACGTTAATCTCTTCATCTGTGACTTAGTTCAATAAATTACAGAAAATTCATTTTATACTCATTCATTTTTAGTTTTTTATGATACAATTTACATATACAGGAAAGGGTGAAGCCTATGAAAAATTTTTCTCGTGCAGGAAAAATTTTATTCATTTACGGAGCGATCCAAATTTTTTGGGGACTTGTAATGCTTAACGTTAATTTATTTGAGCATACAAGTGAAACGATAAAATATATTATTCTAATTATCGGAATAATTTGTTGTATTATATCCAAATTTTTTAAAGAACATAAAAGTCCTACTAATACGTGATTTCATGTTAACTTATTAGAAGCAGAAACCTGCATTTCAGGCAAAGTTTCGCTTCCTGTTGTACTATCCATCACTGAATCACTTATCCCAGAGTAAACCTATTTCCACAGGGACAAATCACGGTTTCGAACATATAAATTATATCCCTACTCATTACATCTCTCTGGTTTCACATCGCATGAGGCTAAAAGAGGCTCTGACCGCTTCTATCCCTCACTGGATCCTCTATTCCATCCAAAAGAGGTTTTTTATCTTTTTATCTTTTTTAGCTCTTCGTTAATTCTTTCTCATCTTTCATGCTATAGTATCCTAAATTCACAACGATTAAGAAATAACCACCCATAATCCCTACTGCAAATGCCCACATAACCATGTGGTGCTCAATTTCGTACATAATAATAGCACCCAAAATGGCAGCTGCAAAACGGTTAAACATACCGAGTGTCGGTGCTTTCGTCTTCTTTACAATACTATCTCCAAGCTTCTCAATTCTTCTCCCTAAAAGCCAAACGCAATACATACTTACAATAAGCCCAATTCCAGCGCCTAAAAAGTGTGCTGAAAACGGTGTTAACATCCAACCTAGTAACAAAATACCTAGTATATAATACGATTGGATTTTAAATGATCTTAGTGACATACTAATCATGCTGTACCTCTCTTCATTCGTTCTTATCTATTCAACAAAAAATTTCTTTCAAATTCATATTCCTTACATCCATTTCACTCAAATTAAAAACAACATAAACCGTATGTTTATGTTGTTTAAATGTTTTTAGGAAATAATATTATACAAGATTTCGAACATCATATTCTCATATTTTGTGACGGTTTTCCAAACTTTTTTCGTCCATTTATGAAAAAAATGATATCAATCTATGAACATACGGATATGATGTAATAAGCACACAAATAAAGGGGGCGTCTAATGATTTATTTTTTAATGGCTCTCATTCACCTCATTATCCCTGCACTTATCGGACTTTCATTGTATTGGTACACGAAAAACCATAGCATTTTTTACGCTGTCCTCGGTGTTCTTCTTCCAGGTATTATTCTTATTACACTCTTCCGTATTCCATTTTTAAACTTAATTCCACTTATTACTGCTATCTTATTTCTCATCTTCTTACCAAAAATAAAAAAATAGGAAAGCAGATCATAGGTGATCTGTTTTCCTATTTTGATATAGGTTCCCCCGCAGTAGAATGAACTTTTACTTTCTCTGATTTCACAAACCATAGACCGAAAAAAATAATAATTCCACCGATGATTTGTTGAAACGATACATATTCATTTGCCCAGATAGCTGCAAATAAAACAGCTACAAGCGGCGTTATATACATATATACCATCGTATGTGACGCCCCAATTTTTTGAACACCAACATACCACATGACTAAGCCGAATACTGTTACAAAGAAAATGGAATATAGTAAGGCGAATAGTGTCATTCCGTGTGTAATGTGAAATGGCATTATAAATACATATGGTCCACTTAACAATAAAAGCGGAATCGCGCCAACTAAGGCTGACCATGCGGTAACACGTAGTGCTGAATATTTTTTAATTAATGGTCCTGCTAAAACAGGATAAAGCCCCCAGCATATTGATGTAATAAGTCCAATTCCATTGCCATAAAAAGAACTAGCAAGTGAATGTCCTGCTACTAAAACTAATGCTGCACCACTAAAGGCAATGATAGAACCTATGAGCTTTCGAGAAGAAAACTTTTCTTGTTTCAGAAAAATCGCAAATACAGTTGTAAAAATAGGTGAAATAGAAATGAGTAAAGAGGCATTTGTAGCGGATGTATATTTGACAGTTTCCATAAATAACGTTTGATACAGTACAATACCTACAACGCTAACGATGATTAATCTAGGTATATCCTTTCGCTCCATATAAACCGACTTTTCAATAAAAAAAGTAAGAAGTAACAGGAGCGGTGCCGCCGCCATCATACGAAGTGCGGTAAACTCAATTGTTGTAAATTCTAAAAGTCCATACTTCGCAATTGTATAGTTAATCCCCCAAATAATAACAACACTTAAAATTAATAACTCAATTCCCCATCTTCTCATGCGTATCCCCTCCGCAAAGAAAATTATACAGAAAATTCAATCATGTGTACATTTCATTATGTGAAAAAACTTTTTATTATATGAAACGTTTTGGTAAATGAAATTATATTGGCGCAACTCCATTTATATCGGCGACTTCCCAAATATATCGACTTATAAAATAAAAAAAGGTGATTCCAAAATACATTTTGGAATCACCTTTCCTTTACTATACTCGAACGTGTAATTTCATATTTGGATTATAAAACTGGCTTGGGCTCTTCAACTGAAAAGTTCCTCCACTTTCATGCCAATCAACCGTTAACTTATCGTCCATAAATACAAGCTTTGTACGATCAGCGATAAAATTCATTGTGCTTGATTCAATATCCACATCGCGCTCATCTTTCTCTGCTACAGCTACTAAATCGATGATTCCGCTCATGACACAACCGCAACCCTCATTATCGTAAAATAACTTTATATATTTCGCTTCACTTGGAATCGTATCCATAATCTTTTTATATGCTGCTTCTGTTACAGTAACGTACATATGTTAATCTTCATCCTCTCTTCTCTTATCATTCATATATTGTATCACCATTTTTCTTAAAATTTATATACAGAAAATTAAGACTAATATACAATGTATGTGATAAAGTTTCAGCAATCGAGCTTTTATGAGTAGTTCATGCAGGAGAAAGGAGGTTTGCTATCCGTGTTCAAACTACAACGATATCCTATTTTATTAAGTCTATTTGGTAGTTTCTTCATTTCTAGCGAAATGCTATTACAGCATGTACTTCCCTATTCTCCTTCTATCGGCTGGATTCTAGGCTTTATTTGTTTCCTATCGCTTCTTATTTCGCTACGAAGAATACAAACAACTCATAAAGCAAGAATCATCTTAAGGAGGATTATTAAACATGCCAGCCTTAAAAAAAATAGAGCAATCACTCGATCACTTATTTCAAATTGAAAAATACGGAAAAGATAGTGCCTTTAGTCGATTTATCCCAGCCGTATATGATTCTATCAAATTTCCTTGGCAACAATTTTTCGAAGCAAATTTTGTAGATTTATTTAACGGCCTTATGATGCACGGATCTGAAAATGTAAACAAAGTATTTTTAGCTGTATTCCCTACAGATAACGTTCTTGAAACATTCATTTCACAATCCACACCCGGTGATTTACTCTTTATGCACCATCCCCTTGTAATGGAGTGCGGTGATCCAATTGGAAGATCTGGCCGCGGTTTCATACCAATTCCTGAAAAATATTTGCAAGGAATAAAAGAAAAACAACTTTCTATATATACATGTCACGTACCAATGGATTTTCATCAAACACATGGAACGAGTATTTCAATTGCAAAAGCATTAACCGCTACTGTAGTGGACGACTTTGCATATGGAGGTCCAGAACAAGAAGCAGTTGGCCTTATTTGTGAAATAGATGAAACATCAACAGAAGCACTCCAAAAACATCTAAAACAACTCTTCCAGATTCCTTACACAGACTTCGAAGGTAAACGACATGATTCCATCAAAAAAATCGCAATTATCGCTGGATGTGGCGATGTTGTATCTTTAATGAAGGAAGCAGAAAAAAAAGGTGCCGAAGCATATATTACAGGAGAAATCCATTGCCATATCGACAATGATTACGGGCGACATAAATACTCGCTCATTATGGATTATGTAAAAGAAACAAATATGTCTCTAATTGGGGTGTCACACTCTGCCTCTGAATATTTAGTGAAAGAGACATTGATGTATGATTGGTTTAAAGAGAATTTTGATGTGGATGTTATTTTGCTTCCTCAGGAGAAATGGTGGCTCTAACACTACTTAATTCTTCTACCGCTATTTTTGAAATCTAGACACAAAATACGATCAGCCACACAAAAATATAGAATCCGTAATATACATATAGTAGTTCTATTTTTAAAACTAGATTTTCAAAATATAGAAAGGAGAACGTACATGTATCAACGTAATTGTTTTAGTTGCGATGGCAGACGCAATAGTGGTGGTTCTAACGGAAACACTGGGCCCACTGGTAGCACCGGGGCTACCGGAAGTACTGGACCTTCCGGGCCTACTGGGGCTACCGGACCTACTGGTAGTGCTGGACCTTCCGGAGCTGGTTTCCAAAGTACTACCACCTTCAGTCTAGCAGCGGCCCCCAACTATAAAAAAGGACAAGTTGTCACTTATACGGGCAGTGGCTATGTTGTAAAAAAGGATGCACCTCAAGGATTTCCAAATGTATCTCCGGATTATATCATATTAGTAGAAAGTGGACCTACCGGTAGTACCGGACCTACGGGGAACACCGGACCCATGGGATCTGCCGGTAGTGCTTCAGCAAAAAGTATTGTTTTTCAAGGAACAAATGCTGGTTTTCAACGTATAGCGGGTTCTCCTGGAATTGACTCCAATGTTATTCCATATGTCACTGCTGGAGCCGGTAGTATTGTCGGCTTTTCTGCGTCTATAAATATAAATAATTTACCTGCTGCTATTTATACGATTAATATTTGCAGAAATGTCCCAACAAATCTCACAACCCCTTCTTCTAGCTACATCCTATCTACTATTACCTTAACTACTACTGACAAAATTACCGGAACTATGGTATTTTCCATTAAACCAACGGATAGCGGAGCAGGACAAATTCAAGTATTTAATCCTTCTCCGGCAGTAGGTCCCGCTAATGTAACTTGGACTAGCATTACAACTGGAAACCCAGTTGCAAGAGGAGATGCTATATCCCTTTATATTACCCCTGGAATTACTGCAAGTGCTGTATATTCTATTTTTCTCATTACTGATATATAGCAATTCATTCCATAAAAAAAGACCCGAGATTCGGGTCAACAAATAGAAATATAAATGAACTACAACAAATAACAGACAAAGCCATTATATATTTTTCATAGTAAAACATCCATTATTTTCTTTTTACACTATCAATATATTATTTTTCGTTATCGTCCTCTTTTTTAGAACGTCTACCTAAGAAGAACACAAGAACTAATAATATAATTACCAGTAGTACTCCGCCGATAATGTAATATAGCGTGTAGTCTTTTTTCGCTTCTACCGCTGTATCATTTAACTTATCGGCTGTCTTTCCTTCAATTGTAAATTTCTTCGTCCATTCCCACTTTTGATCGCCATCAGTGGCTTTCACTTCTACTCGGTACATTCCTGGATCAAACGCTTTGTTTTCCCAGCTAATAGCGTAATCAAAGTTTGAGTTTGGCGCCATTCTTAAATTTTCTTTTTTCGCTTCAAATAAAACGTCTGTACCTTTTTCTTTATATACCTTTGCATCAACACTTAAATTTTTTAACATTGCTGGCTTTACGTTTTGTAAATTTGCAGTAACAACGTTACGCCCGTTAATTTGTGTTGGCTTTACTTCGTTTAATTTCATGTCTGGTTTTACTTCAGCATCCGTCTCTTTTAAAACAACGCCAATTACGTATGCATATTTATTTTCAATTTGCACACCTTCATCTTTTTTCTTTGCATTCTCATCTTCTTTTTCTTTAAAGTATAAACCACCTAAAATAACACCATCAAACGACTCACTTGGCATTTCCAAGTTTATATCAACTGTCACTATGCTGTTAGCTGGGACTTTCGTTTCTTTTGGCATTTTAGCAATTTTAGAAAACGGATATTTCAAAGTAGAATCCGTTTTTGGTTCTACTGTACTATAATCTGTAATACCATTGCTATTCGTAATTGCTGTATTAGCAAACGATTCTACCACAACTTCTTTATTCGTATCATTTTTCATTTGGACTTGAATTGTTTGCTTTTGTCCAGGTTGCATTTTCAAATCAAAATACGTTTGATTTTTATCAATTTGATTTTCTGGTATAACTGCTGTCACAGCGAATTTCATTTCAGCCGCATATACTGAAAAAGCGTTTACCATGAAGAATGTAATTAATAGTAAGCTAGTAAATAGTTTTTTTACCATCTCTTATGTAGTCCCCTTCATATCCATTTTATAGACAAGAAAGAGATAAGGTTAAAGCCATTCCCTTATCTCTTCTCATTTTCCTCTTTTATCTTAAAATTCCTCTTACTTACATAGGAGCGTCTGTTAGTTCCCAAGTTAGTGAAGTTGTGTATTGTGTTTGTTCTTTTTTCGTTTTACCTGGTACAGATAACTCTACGCTTTGTTTCGCTTCTGTTGCATCTTTACCAAACGTATTTACCCATGTACCCATACCTTGGTTTTCTTTTGCATCGATTAAATCAGATGCTGCACCACTTGGATTTAATGTGATAGATTGTTCTGCTGTTGGTGCGTCGCTACCTGCGTTTGATTTCAAAGCTGAATTTTTTAATGTTAATGCTGCACCATCCAACGCTTTATCATCTGCAGTTTTGAATTGACCATTTTGTTTTACTGTTAAATGCCATCCAGCATTTGTACCACGATTATCTGTTACTTGAACGTAGTTCGGCACGTCAATTACAGAACCGTCTACTTTTTTCTTTACTTTATCTAATTCTGCAAAGTAGATTTCGTTATTCCCTGATGCTTTTTGTGTTTTAAAGTTGAAGTTAGATACATAATCAATACTTAGTGGACCATCTGTACCTTTTTTATCTGGATCAACTGGATCTACAGTTTCATCTGGATTCTCTGGATTAACAACATCAATTTTATCTGTATTTTTCTCGAATTTAATGAATGCTTTTGAGTCTAATTTCCCGCCATCTTTCTCAGCTGCAAATGCAGACGTCCCTACTGATACTGATGATAATGTTACCGCTCCAATTAATGCTATTTTTGCTAGTTTCATAGTTTTATACCCCTTTATAATCATTTTTTAAAATTCAGTCATTCTTAATTTTCAATCTTGTATAAGCTTAGTTTGGTGTATCTTCTAAAGTCCAAGTTAACTCAGCTGAATATTTCGCACCTTTTTCTTTCGCCGTCGTACCTGGTACGAATAAGCTCACACTCTGTTTACCTTGTTCTGTTCCTTTACCAAATGCAGTCGTCCAATCACCCATACCTTTATTCTTTGCGGCAGTAGTAATTTCCACCGCATCTCCACCTGGAGCTAGCGTTACTTTATTTTTAAATGTTGTAGGTGCATATTGTGCATCAGTTACAGAATTTACAGCTGGGTTACTTAAGCTTAAAGCTGCATTTGTTAACTCACTATTACCACTTTTAAATTGTGCATTTTGCTTTACTTTCAATTTCCATCCTGCATTTGTACCACGGTTATCTGTTACAGATACGAAGTTAGGTACTTCAACTGTTTTGCTCCCTTGTTTCACTTTATCCAATTTTGCAAAGTACGTTTGATCATTACCAGAGATAACTTGCTCGCCGAAGTGTAAGTTAGAAACGTAGTTAATACTTAATGGACCTTTTGTTCCTTTTTCATGGTCATCAGGGTTCTCTGGTGTAACTTTTTCATTTGGATTTTCTGGATTGTTTGGATCTGTTGTGCTTGTATCTTCAATAAACGTTACATCGGTTTTTGATTTCATATTTGCTTTCTCTTCCGCAAATGCTGAAGTTCCTACTGCTGCAACTGATGTTAATGATACTGCACCGATTAATGCTAATTTTGCTAGTTTCATATGTACCTTCCCCTTTTCTCTGTTTTCATCTATTTTTTATTTTGAATACACTTGCTTTCCCCTAATTCTTTTGAATACATATAGAGATAAAACAATCGAAAACAATCCTATATATTGTTTGAAGTCCCGTGTCTGGCCTCCTGTTTTCGGTAAATATTTATCTCCATTTTTATTTTTATCAACTGTCTCTTTTTTTGTATTTATCTTTGTCGGATCAGTTGATGTATTTGGTGTATAGCTATTCGAAAATGTAATACCCGCTTTTGAATTCGTACTTGTAGCCGTTACTACATTTGCCATAAGAAACGGCACACATATAACTGTGGAAACGATAATACCAACTATTTTTTTCATTACTCTCTCCTTTCTAAAATTTATATATTTCATATATTTTTAGAGAGGAGCATCGGTTAATGTCCATTCTAGCTGTCCAGCATATTTTGTATTTGCTTTGACATTCGGCCCTGGTTTTACTTGTAAATGAATTCCCTCGTTTTCCTTCCAATTTAATGAAACCTCCTCGTCGTTTTTAGAAGTATACGAGAATGCTTCTATACTAGAATTACTTAAAGGTGTATCCTTTCCATTTCGTTTGTAAATCAATGCTCCCGTCAATGTGTCATTTTGCGCTGAAGTTAATGGTGTAATTTCCTTTACATATACACTCCATTTTTGCTTTTTAACACGATTATCGGTTACCTTTAAAGAATTTGAAATCGCCTTCGGTGTGTATGTCGTTGTTTTCGATGGAATTGTTACATCTCCAAAGGTAATTTCTTTTGGTACGTCTACTAACTTTAAAGTCCCATCAACGACAGTAACCGGTACTTGAATCTCCGCTTGTACACCTTGCTTCGTTTCAATTACAACCGTTACAGTATGATTCCCTATTGTTTTTGTATCCGGAATATTGATTAACTTCATTACTGATATTGGTTTATCTACATCCAAATTCGTATCTACAGATAAATCTGTCACAAATTTAGAAATATCCATTTTTGTTAAATCTGTTCCTTGCACTACTTTTTGTGGGACTGGTTTCCCAGTCGGAATACCTTTATACCTTATTTTTGCGATTCCATCTCGATTACTATCTTGCCCATTCTTATCGTCATCTAAATAGTTTTTAGCTGACACCGGTATTTCAAGATAACCATCTTTATAATATTTCATTACATCAGCACCTTTTACAGGAGAACCTGTAATTGTCATCTCGTAAATTTTCCCGTTGAATTCTTCTGTTTTTAGCGCATTTGCTTTCGCAACCGCAGTGACCTTATTGTTTTTCCTGCTAATATCAAAGAAGCTACTTACATCATCTCCACTTTCCACATCTTGAATGGAAACATCATTCACAGTAAAATCCTTATTCACTTCACTTTCTAATACAAAAGATTTCGCATAGTGAATATCTTTCGATTGAGCAGGCATATTTTGATATACCTTATAAGAAAGTTGACGGGAATTATCTTCCACGATATCTCCTATTACACTTGGAGCTGGAATTTCAATTTGTGCAATCGCTAATTGGTCGTATGATACATTAACACCTGAAGCATTTAATCTAACTTCTAGCGGTAGTTCTGTTAAATTATCAAATGTAATTGTCATATCTGCTTCTGGAGTAGCTACTGGGCCTGCTGTTCCAGAAAACTCTATTTTATTATTCCCTTTGTCTTGATACCTAATTGAACTCGTATCATACACGTATAAATTCGTTAAATGACTACCATCATTACGTAACGTTACATTTTTATAACTATTTATCCTTTTGAAATTCCACATTGCCGTTAATGGTACTTTTTTACTTGTTCCGTGTTCATAAAATTCAAAGGAAGCATTATAAGTTTGTCCTGACCTTCCGTTCCCATATAATTGTAAAAAGTTTTTTGCATCACCTTTAGTTATTGGTGTTTTAACATCTACAGATGAAGCTGTCATAGAGTGAATATTAATACGGACATCAATCCATTTCCCTTGATATTCACCAGCTTTTTTTACTAATACGTACTGTTCTCTATTTGAATTTCTAAATGTATATTGACTTTGACCAGTTCTGTCATTGCTACTACCCTTTACCTCATATGTTACTTGTGGGCTCCAAACAAATCTAAAAGCATATTTACCCGGGATAGAAGGCCCTTCACCTGTTCTATTATTTATTACCTTTACATTTGGATATCTAAGAATACTTGTAACAGGACTAGCAGCTAGTAGAGATTGGCTCTTTAATACCTTCTCAGCTTGAATAGCAGGTAATTCCTGATTATTTTCGTTTACCTTATTGCTCTCTTTTAATTCATTTTCCTTTGATACGAGTTCTTCATTAACCTTTTCTTTCTCTAAAGTATTCGTTTCTTTTGGAACTTCAGCATTAGTAGGCTTTATTTCTTGTTTTTTATTTTCTTCCGATACTTTTACTTTTTCATTTTTTTCTTTTTTCACAACTTCCTCTGAAGCCTTTGGATTTTCATCAGAAATAGCTACATTTAAAGCCTCTTTTTTCTCTACAACATGTAGAGAAGGAGATTCAATTTTCTTTTCATTACCTTCAAACTTCACTATCGGTTCAAATTTGTACTCTCCAGCTTTTTTCATTTGAATGACTACATATACGTCACCGATAGAATTACTTTGTTCATTCTTTTCAATTTTTACAATGTGATCTTCTGTTACTGAAATGTTTTGAATCGCTTTATTATTTTCATTCATTTTTTTCGTTTCTTCTTCATTAAAGAGCTGCTCATTAGATAATTTCAGCTCGATATTAGCATCTTGTTTATTTGTATTTGTAATCTTTAATACTACATTTTCATCAACTTTTATTTCTTGTTTATCCATATGAACGATAAAACGTCCTTGCTCGTCATTTGTAACCGCATAAACTTTCGTTGCAGAGTAGTCTAGCACACCAACTTGTGTAAATAATATTCCTCCAGCGAGAAGTATACGCCCAAATTTCCCTATTTGATTTTGCAATGTACTTCCCTCCCTCGCTTTTTATGTACAGAATATTCCGAACATTAAATGTATTAATCGACTAAATTTACAATCATAATGTGTATTCTGAAAAAATAAAAAGCCTGGTTGCCTTTTCGATTTTCATATATCACAACATGTGTGAAAATCCAAACTGCAACCAGACTATCATAGTAATTTTCATTACCTTAGACTCTTAGCTTTGCGACCTATCCTTTCGAACAGTGTGCCTATTTATTTTTTTTGAGACAACAAAAAGTCCAGTTGCCTCTTCGATTTTCATACACACAACTATGTGTGAAAATCCAAACTGACTATCATAGTAATTTTCATTACCTTAGACTCTTAGCTTTGCGACCTATTCTTTCGAACAGTGTGCCCATTTATTTTTGTGTGAGAATACAAACTGCAACCAGACCATCATAGTAATTTTCATTACCTTAGACTCTTAGCTTTGCGACCTATTCTTTCGAACAGTGTGCCCATTTATTTTTTTTTGAGAAAACAAAAAGTCCAGTTGCCTCTTCGATTTTCATACATACAACTATGTGTGAAAATCCAAACTGCAACCAGACTATCATAGTAATTTTCATTACTTTAGACTCTTAGCTTTGCGACCTATCCTTTCGAATAGTGTGCCAAATATAGGAATTTATTTATCGTGTTTTGAATATACCATTAAAACCCAAAAAAGAAAATAGTTTTTTTAGAAAAAAATAATTAATTTTTATAGTCTAAATTCCCCCCGGAAAATCCATAATGAAAACTTTCAAAAAACATTTTGATATTAAAAACACATCATACATTCTTTATAGATAAAGTGAAACTTTAATCAGCCCTCACCAATCGGGCTGCCCGGCAAATAGCGGGATAAAATAAAAAAACATCACTTCCAAATAAGTGATGTTTTTTGTAGTTAATGCAGTGGTAACATAACCTCAACCGTCGTTCCAACCCCAACTTCACTTTCAAAACTCATTTTACCGTTGTGGTCTTTAATAATTTTTTCTGTAACTACTAAACCTAGACCAGTTCCTGTTTCTTTCGTTGTATAAAAGGCTTCGTTTAACTTTGGAATTTTATCTTTCGGAATGCCGCATCCCTCATCTTTCACTTGAACGATGATTCCTTCTTTTACAGTAACTTTAATCGTAATTGTTCCGCCAACTGACATTGCTTCAATTGCATTTTTAATTAAATTAAAAAAGACCTGTTTTAATCGTTTTTCATCACATGTAATTGATGGTAAGTCTTTACTGTAAATACCTTGTATGTGGACTCCTTGTTTTAAAGCAGGCTTTTCCATAACTCGAATAACATAAGAGATAATTTCTTGTATGTTATGAGTTTCTGATTCTAGTGATTTAGATTTCTCAAATCCACTAAGTTCTGTAGCAATTATATGAATCCGATCTACTTCTTGTTTCATAATATCACTATAAATTTTATCCTCTGGATGCTTGTCTGCTTGTTTATTCACAAGTTTTTTTAAGTTTGCTAAAGGTCTTCTAATCTTATAACCAATAACCGTTGCCATCTTTCCAACAGCTGCTAGCTTTTCTGTTTGTTTTATTTCTTTGTCCATCATCTCAAGCGTACGAACGTAAGACTGAACCCTCAAAAATATAATCCAACATATAATAGTAAATACACTATATAATGCCATTGGGATTAAAACGAGAGAAGATTGAATAATGATTCCTGTAAAAGCGTACTTCCCGACAAGTATCGCTGGAACTAACCAGAAATATCTTTTATTCACAAAGATTGGTGCAAACAAAATAAAAAATACTTCTACTATATTTCCACCGTCAAATTCCGCATCGCTACCATAATAAATCATAATGTTGTGGATACAATCTAATACATTATAGCCAATTAGAATAATATACTTTACCGCAAAAACATTCTTCCATTTCATAAAGTATATTCCAATGCAAAACAATACTACCATCAAAAAGTAAAGCCATAAACCTAAACCATCTTCAAACTTTCCTACGCCTTCTTGCTCTCCCGCGATTAAAGGTACGATAAATTCATAGGCAAGATCATACACAAAAAATATAATAAAAAATAAACTTAAAAATACTTTCAACGCCTTTATTTCTTCATTTTTAAATATATAGCCTTTATTCATATGGTAACTCCTAGCTTTTCTTCCACTTGAATTTCAGTATTTCCACACTTCCTTGGCAGAATAATGTCTATTCTCGTTCCAGTATTTCTTTCACTTGAAATATGTAACTCACCAAGGTGCTCGGCGACAATTCGATTCGCTACTGTAAGACCCAGACCAATTTTATCTTGTTTCGTTGTATAAAAGGCCTCTGTAACACGGGCTAAGTTTTCTTGCTTAATACCATGACCATTATCAATTAAGCTGATCATCACATACTCTTTCCCTTTATTTTCTAACCGTAAATGTAATATGCCACCTTGCTCCATTGCTTCTAAAGCATTTTTTATCGTATATAGAAAGACTCCTCTTATTCTTCGTTCATCACATTCAACTTCTATTGTTTGTTCTCCCACATTAGAAATAAGCTGCACATTTAATTCATTCATTTTTTCGCGAAGAGTTGTTGTTGCTTGTAATACAATTTTTCCCAGATCATGTTTCTTATAAATAGAAGGCTTGCATGTAGCAACTTCCATCAACTCACTTATCATATTATTCATATTTTCTATTTCAAAGATCATACGTTTATAAACAGGATCCTCTTCATGCTTCTCTCTTTGTAATTGCGTAAATCCTTTTAATGAAGCGAGTGGATTTTTAATTTCATGTCCAACCGTCGCTGCCATTTTTCCGATTACTGCTAATTTTTGTGATTCACTAGCAATCGCAATACTTTCCTTTACAGCTGAAAGATATTGTAAAAATCGGTTTAAAATGATATATGCAGCTATTAACATAAGTGTACACATAATAAGGAACATAAATGCTTTTATTTCCTCTAATACAAATAAATAAATTAAATATTTTCCTACAATAGAAGAAAGTAAGATTACATAAAATTTTTTATTTAAAAATATGGGTACAAAGAAAATGAGAATAATTTCTATTATATTTGTCGCATCAAACGCCGCCTTATTATAAAAAATATACGAAAATATATTAGCGATTTCTATCCCTATGTATGCAAATATCCATGCATATTTAACAAGGTTTGCCTTCTCTTTTTTCACTAAATATATATTCACGCACAGTATTGCTACTCCGCAAATAACTTGCCATACTATGTTGTATCCCTTATCCATTATTGATTTATTGTCTAATACAATTGCATAGAAAATTTGATATACAATAACAATAACATATAACACCCATAAAAGGATTTTTGCATTCCTTTCTTCTTCTTTATATGATAGAAAACTTTCTTTCACTTCAACACCCCTTCAAAATAACATCTCAAAGAATACCATTTATTATAATAAATGATTTTCATAGACAAACAAAGATAAATCGCACATTTGAGGAAAATCATCCCAACGATGCAACATCTTCATGCTATATACAAGCATAAAAACCATAAACAATAATACGTATATTATGGGAGGTGTTTTTATGGACGGCAAAAAAAATAAAAAGATAGAACAACTCCAATCTTTCACGCGTGAAAATGAAGGAAAGGAGATGACAACAAATACAGGTGTTAAAATTTCAAATGATGAAAACTCTTTAACAGCTGGAGATCGTGGCCCTACCCTTCTAGAAGATTTCCTTATGCGAGAAAAACTTTCTCACTTTGACCGTGAACGAATTCCAGAACGAGTCGTTCACGCACGAGGATACGGAGCACATGGCATTTTTGAGTTATATGAATCTTTAGAAGAGCTAACAATGGCCCATTTTCTACAAGACCCTTCAAAAAAAACACCGCTTTTCATTCGTTTCTCTGAAGTAGCTGGATCAAAAGGAGCAAATGAAACGAATCGAGATGTAAGAGGATTCGCCGTTAAATTTTATACAGAAGAAGGAAATTTTGATTTAGTAGGAAACAATATTCCCATTTTCTTTATTCAAGATGGCATTAAATTCCCTGATCTTATTCACGCCCTTAAACCAGAGCCGCATAATGAAATTCCACAGGGACAAACAGCACATGATACTTTTTGGGACTTCATCGCCAATAATCAAGAATCAGCTGCAATGATGATGTGGATTATGTCCGATCGTACAATTCCAAGAAGCTTTCGAATGATGCAAGGATTTGGCGTTCATACATTTCGTTTCGTTAATAAAAATGGAAAGTCACGATTCGTGAAATTCCACTGGAAGCCAAAGCTCGGCGTTCATTCGTTAATTTGGGATGAAGCACAAAAACTAGGTGGTGCTGATCCAGATTACCATCGCCGTGATTTGTGGGAAAATATTAATGCTGGAAACTATCCTGAGTACGAACTTGGCATTCAAATTTTAGAAGAAGAGGACGAATTTAAATACGGCTTCGATATATTAGATGCAACGAAAATTTGGCCTGAAGAAGATTTTCCCGTTAAAATCATTGGGAAAATGACCTTAAATCGCAATGTAGATAATGTATTCGCTGAAACTGAACAAGTGGCACTACACCCTGGAAGTATCATTCGTGGTATTGACTTTACCAATGACCCTCTCTTACAAGGTAGACTCTTTTCTTATACAGACACACAATTAGCACGCGTTGGTACAAATTATCAAGAACTACCGATTAACCGTCCAATATGCCCATTTCATAACAATCAAAGAGATGGTGCGTCTAAATATATAATCGACAAAGGAAACGTTGCCTACCATAACAATTCCTTAGCAAATAATTCTCCTTATACTGTACCTGGGACAAAAGGGGGGTTCGTTACATATCCTTCTACTGTATCTGGTCATAAAACAAGGGAAACTGCTGCTAGCTTCAAAGACCACTTCTCTCAAGCTCGTTTATTTTGGAATAGTATGAGTCACGTCGAAAAAATCCATATTATACAAGCTTTCTCCTTTGAATTAGGAAAAGTCAAAAGTAAATCTGTCCGCCAACAAGTCGTTGATATGATTGGACATATTAGTACAGAATTGGCTACTTTAGTTGCAGAAGCTCTCGGAGCAAAAGTCCCAAATGTGCAAGAATCCAACGTTACAAAATCATCTCCAGCACTCAGTATGGCAAATACGACCTTTAGTCCTAATACATTACGAGTAGGTGTCATTGTTGCAAATGGATATGATGGGCCAAGCGCACAATATATAATAAATCAGTTCAAACAAGTAGGTCTTCAACCAGTGATCGTTTCCGAACGATTAGGCATAGTGCAGGGAACGTCAAATGGACATTGGGAAGTAAATGATACTTTCTTAACAGGCTCACCACTCCTTTATGATGGATTACTTCTTATCGGCGGAAAGATGGATGATCATTTTCTTAACAAAGCAAGTTCCTTTGTCGTAGAATCATATAATCACTTTAAGCCGATTGGCTCCTTCCAAAACGGCTCTTCTATTATTCAATCTTTAAATATAGAAGGAAAGCCTGGTGTTTTAATAGAACAAGACCCTACGCGACTAGCAAATGAATTTATTAAAGCTATGACAAAACAACGCTTTTGGGATAGAGCATATTCATAAAATAGGGGGACATTTATGTTTGTTACTGTCGAGAAAGATGTGCATATTTTTGTGCAAGACGTTAATCCTGGTCCAGGTAGTAAGACTGTTTTCTTCGTTCACGGATGGCCTTTAAATCATCAAATGTATCAATATCAACTCAATGTTTTACCAGAGCATGGCTTTCGCTGTATCGCCATGGATATACGAGGGAATGGGCAATCTGATAAGCCATGGACTGGTTACACGTATGATCGATTAGCCGATGATATCGCAATTGTTCTAGAAGCACTCCAAGTAGAGAACGCTACATTAGTCGGTTTCTCAGTTGGTGGTGCTCTTTCTATTCGCTATATGTCTCGCTATAATGGGCGCCGCATTTCTAAGCTCGCATTAATTGACGCTGTCTCCCCCTCTTTCGTTAAAAATCAAGAGTCTCCTTACGGTGTACCGAAAGAACAAGCAGATGCTCTCATTAATCAAATGTATGCTAATTTACCAAAATTTTTAAATGATGTATCTTTATCCTTTTTCAATAGAAACTTAGGAGCTGCAACCCTTGAATGGTTTTCTTATCTCGGTATGCAGTCCGCTTCTTATGCCCTTATCAAAATTTTACAAGCAGCTGCAAATGAAGATGTAACGAAAGATTTAAATAAAATTAACGTCCCAACAAAAATCTTCCACGGCGTTCACGACCAACTAATTCCTTACAAAAGTGCTGGGCTTACGCAACAACGAATTAAAAATTCTCAGTTACATGCTCTTACAAATAGTGGCCATGGTTCACCAATCGATCAAGCGGATGAATTAAATAAAGAACTGATAAAATTTTTACATGCATAACAACTGCAATACAAGATTGAAAGTTAACATAATCGATTTTTTACAAAACATAAAATTCACACATTTCTCACAAATATACAAATAAAACGATTACATTTTCATATATACTAAATGTACAAGTAATACTCCCTAAACCCAGCTTGTCTGGTTACCCCGTTAAATACTATGAAAAAAGAACTTGTATCGTTATACAAGTTCTTTTTGTTTCTTTTATTAAAAGAGGATTTCTTTGCTATATTGATTTCCAACGAGTAAATCATATTGAAGCATTTTATATTGCTCTAACATTTCTTTTTGTTTCTTTGTTAAATCATTGATTACTTCCCCATTTTTATCAACTTTTAATTCATCTCTAAGCACTGGTATTTCCTTGTAAAGTCCCGATAAAAATTGATAAAATGAGGATTTATTTAATCCTGCATAATCAAAAATAAGATTAGAAAAATGAATTGGGCTTACTAAACCTAAATTATCATTTGGCATATCAAAGTTTGCATACATTAATAGCGGCGTTTGCGCCATTGCTAAACGTTCACTCGGTGTTTTTTCATTCGTTATATACCCATTTTCTTTATAAAAAGATTTATTTGTTCCTAATGATGGAAGGTGATCTCCAAAGAATACTAATAATGTAGGTCTATCTAAATTATCTAGTTGCTCTATTAAATATTGAAGAGCCTCATCTGAACGTCTTAACCCTTCTGTATACGTCTCTAATTCTCCCTTTGATTCTTCATTTTCTAGCCCGCTAATTTCTATTAGATTTTCACCAAATCGGCCCTCTGTAAATGGAAAATGATTTTGCATCGTAACTGCATGAATAAATGTAGGTTGTTTTTGTTTCTCTAACTCAGCAATTATCTCTTCACTCATCGCTAAATCACTAATATAATCTCCATCAATATCCACATTTTCCATCGTGTCCTCTGCATTAAACTTATCAAATCCTAACACCTTATATACATCATCACGTTTAAAGAATGTGCGTCCAAATGAATGAATTGCACTTGTGTAATAGCCTTCTTTTTTCAAAGCCGTCGGGATTGATGGAATTTCTTTCTTATTTGTAATAACCTGCTGATATGGTATAGAACCTGGCTTTAACAAACTCATTGAATAACTCGTTAATGCCTCAAATTCAACGTTCGCCGTATTTCCCCCAAATGTAGGAGAAATAGTTTGTCCACCAGGAAAGTTTTCTATATAATGATGTAAATTTGGTACAGGATCTTCACTAAAAGAAAGGTTGGTTACTTTCGTCGGATCCCAAAACGATTCACTCATTACAAAAATAATATTCGGTTTCTCTTTTTTCTTTTCGTTCCCTATATTTCCACTATATTGTTTTTTTATATCGTTTGCTATTTGAAGCATATTTTCTTTAGAATAATTTTTTGGTTTTTCCATAACTGTTGTATCTAAATTGCTAATAAACCCCAGTACAAAACCATTTGAAGCATAGTTCTCATTTTGATTCCACAAAACAAAATCTACACCTGATTTTTTAAATACTTTATTCATAAATGTATTCGCAAAATTACCGTACGCATATAGAACAAAAATAGATCCTACTACTAATAAGGCTCTTATTCCTAGATGAATCTTTACATTTTGAATATACCTTCTCATATATATCCCTGCTACAATACAAGCTACGATACTTACGATAATGATTAAAATATAACTCCAGCTAAAATAGTCCATCACCATCGGTATAACAGATTGCATATGCGTAATTTGTGTGAAATCAGAAGGATATAACGGATCCCCTCTGAAAATAAGCTTCAAATAATTCACAATACCTAAAATGACTAACGTACAGCTAGATAAAACCATACTTAGAAAAACCTTACCTATTAAATTATATACAAGAATATATATTGCATAAATTACTACAAAACTTAATATAAACTGCATATTATAAATGTAAATCCAATTCATTGTCTCTATGAAACTCATATTAACTTGCATTACAATATAAAATAATGCTACTGCATGAGCTAGCAAAAATAATATAAAATGCACTCGCAGGGATACCCTAGGTATAGACATCTCTTTTTTATTGAAATGCGTAATATAAAATGTTATGCCCCATATGAAAATCATCATAACACTTAAAACAAGCTTTTGATTTAAATGATCTTTCATCATGTCTAAATTAAAAACCTTTAAAATCATAAACAGCATAGTTATTACTAATAAAGTCACCATACTACTTATAATGCTAGAAATTAATATACTTCTTTTCGGAAGATGAAAAAGTGTAGAACCATACTTCAATTCATTCCCTCTTTTCTATGTATTAATTTCACCCCGCATCAAAAAAACTATTTGTATTAAAATAACATATATCCTATATTTCGTCTGCAAACTTGCTTCTACTATAAATATATTTCCTTAATACTTCCTTAATCAATAGTTAAATTG